>JBGUVZ010000455.1:0-4195 GCA_045220685.1 Oscillospiraceae bacterium
GAGGCGCTGAGACCGGAGCGATTCTGAAACAGGCTGCAGTAACATTCAGTACTGACAGGAACGGATCTGCAAAGAAACTTGTGGAACTGAGCAGACTTCATCATATCAGGGCAAATGATCATTTCATTTTTCTCATTGAGATAAGCGGTGTTTATGAAGGAAAAGAAAAATCATCAACGCTGGTTCTTAAAGCAGAATCCTCACAGTCGCTGACAGGCCTTGTTTCAGGTATCTGCACAGAGATAGCAGCAGATGAAGCTGATCTTTCAGGTGTGATCAATTTTTCTGAATTTTCTGACACACCTTTATTCAGCAGATATATGCCGGAGATAGTAAAGAAAATAAAAGATAATAACAGAACGGTTATGTTCGAGGAATTTGATATGTCGGTGGATGACCTGAATGAAGAAAGCTGTGGTGAAATATGAGTGAGAGAATTAAAGCTGTTGTATGCGGTACAACATTCGGCCAGTTTTACTGTGAAGCTTTGAAAAAACTTGAAGATAAAATAGATTTCTGCGGCATTCTTGCGGCGGGAAGCGAACGTTCCGTAAAATGCGCTGAACATTATGGTGTCAGACTTTTTAAGTCTGTGAATGAGATACCGGATGATGTTAAGCTTGCGTGTGTCGTTACTCGTTCGGGTGTTCTTGGCGGAAACGGAACAGATCTTGCAAAGCAGTTCCTTGAACGCGGAATAAATGTTATTCAGGAACAGCCTGTTCATTTTAAAGATATTACAGACCTTGCTCGTATTGCCGGAAAAAACGGAGCATTTTACAGAGTTGGTGATCTGTACAGGCATTTACCAAATGTAAAGTGTTTTACAGAGGCAGCAAAAAAGCTTTCTGAAGTTTCAGAAATACAATATATTGAAGTCGGTACAGCTTCGCAGGTGTCGTATCCGGTTTTTGAGATCATTGCTGATATTGTGAAAAGTATCAGACCATTCAAGGTCAATAACATAAGTGAAAACGACCGTCCTTTTCAGACAGCACAGGCTGATATAGGAAAAGTACCGGTGCTGTTTACTGTTCAGAATCAGGTCAACCCTGATGACCCTGATAATTTCATGCATTATCTTTTCAGGTTTGAACTGATAACATCGGACGGAAGATTAAGACTTGATGATGCTATGGGCGGCGTTTACTGGTACAATAAAATGTTTGTGCCGGTTCATGGAGGTATCATTTCAGAAATGAACGGTGATCCTCATCTTGCAAAGAAAAGTGTAAGAGAACTGTACAGACCGCAGGAAAATGATTTTAATAAGGTTTTTACCGGAGAATGGATACCTGCGATCGCAAAAGATATAGAAAATTATCTGGAAATAATTGATGCGAAAGACAGCAAAGCTATGAATATGTATTACAGCAAAGCTCTTGCAGCATCAAAAATGTGGCATGAATTCACTTCTGATATTGGTTTTTCAGCGCTTATTTCCGGTAAAAGTGAGAACAGTGAAGCAGACAGCTTAATGGAAATGCTGGAACAGAAATCATGAATTTGATTTGAGTATAAATTTACAGGAGTGATCTAATGGAAAACAGAAACAGTAAAGCCGAAGAGATCATCGGAAGGCTTTCAGCCAGAGGTGTCAAACTCTGGACAGAAGATGATAAGATAAAGTTCAGAGCCGCAAACGGTGTTCTTAAAAAAGAAGATATGGCTGAACTGAAGGAATACAAGCAGGAAATAATAGATGTGCTCAACGGTATGAAGGGCAGGATCAGAATTGTTGAAGACCGTGAGCATCGTTTTGAACCGTTTCTGCTTACCGATGTGCAGCAGTCTTATCTTATGGGACGTAAGAACCTTTTTGACTACGGCGGTGTTGCGTGTCACATTTATCTTCAGCTTGACTATGAACATATTGATGTAAAACGTGCTGAAGAGATCTGGAACAGACTTATTGCACATCATGAAATGCTGAGAACTGTTATCCATGAGGAAGGTTATCAGCAGATAATGGAACAGGCACCTCATTTTACTGTTACCGACTATGGCAGCATGGACAGAAATGAAGTGATGAAAAAAATGGGACACAGCAGTTACAAGGTCGGAAGCTGGCCATATTTTTCTGTTGGTGTTACCAATTATGACGGAAGTGCGGTCATGCATTTTTCTATCGAGTTCATAATTGCCGACTGGACAAGTATCTGGCTTCTGCTTCTGCAGTTTGAAGGTCTCTATTTTGGTACTATAACCGAGCTACCGGAGATAACAGTTAGTTTCAGGGATTATGTTATTGGCGAACGTGAGCTTAAGGCCGGAGCAGCATACGAAAACGACAGAAAATACTGGCTTGATAAACTTGAAAGCTTTCCTGAATGCCCGCATCTTGAAACCCAAAAATATGATCCGGATGCGAAGGCTGAGTTTGAACGTAAATTTATGCAGTTTACTCCTGAACAGTGGGCTAAAATAAAGAGAGCGGCAGTAAATTGTTCCGTAACTCCGACTGCACTTATGCTGACGGCTTATGCTTCAGCTCTTGAACGTTACAGCGAGAACAAAAGGTTTGCAATAAACCTTACGATACTTGGCAGACAGGATTGTCACCGTGATATAGGTAAGGTCGTTGGTGATTTTACAAGTCTGAATATGCTCGAAGTGGATTTTGAAAACACTTCTGACTTTACAGGTACAGCACAGAAAGCAAGCCGTGAACTGTTTGAAGATCTCGATCACAGTCTTTACAGCGGTGTTTCCTTCATGCGTGAAGTATCGAGAAAAAAAGGTGCTGATGCAGCTTTTATGCCGTATGTTTTCACGAGCGCTATTGGTCTTCTTAATTCCATGAACGCCGAGTCACTTAAGGGTATGGTCACAGGTACCGGTATCAGCCAGACTCCGCAGGTTTTCATAGACTGCCAGGTTATGGACGGTGACTTCGGTATGCAGGTCAACTGGGATATCCGTAAGAATGTTTTCGATGAAAAAATGCTTGACGATATGTTTATGCTTTTCAGCGAGATACTGTTAAAGATAGCTGAAGACGAATCAGTCGTAAATGTCAGAAGAAAAGATTATCCTGCTTATCAGGAAGATCTCTTCAGAAAGGCAAATGATACAGATCTGGTACTTCCTGATCATCTTCTTCATACTTCGGTTATATCGGCAGCATCAAAATATTCTGATAAAACAGCTGTTATTGCCGGAGAGAAAATATATACTTACAGTGAACTTATAAAGACAGCCGGCAGTATTTATGCCGTACTTGATAAAAACGGAGTAAGACCTGAGGACAGAGTCGGAATAGCAGCGAAAAAATCTGTTTACCAGCCTGCATCTGCACTTGCAGTTCTGGCTGCGGGAGGAGTATATGTTCCTGTATCTGTTGAACAGGGCGTAAACCGTATTAAAAATATCATTGACAAGGCAGGCATAAAATTTATAATCACGCTTAAGGGAGATACTACAGTTTATCCTGACGGAATAAGTGTAATATATGCTGATGAAATAAATGAAGAAGGAAAACTTCCTGATGTAGATCTGGCCAGACCGGAAGATCTTGCCTATATAATTTTTACTTCAGGATCTACCGGAGAACCGAAGGGTGTTGCTGTAAGCCATCAGGCAGCTGTAAATACTATAGAGGATATAAACCGAAGATATTCAGTTGGCTCTGATGACAGCGTACTCGGTGTTTCACAGCTTACTTTCGATCTTTCAGTATACGATATTTTCGGACTTCTTTCAGTCGGAGGTACTCTTGTTTATCCTGAAGACAGCCGTAAAAAGGAACCTCAGTATCTTGCTGAGCTTCTTTCAGTCAATAGGGTGACAGTATGGAACAGCGTTCCGTCTTTGCTTAATATGATAACCGTTTATCTTGACCATGAGCAGGAAACACCGGATATTTCATCTCTGAGACTCGTTATGCTTTCCGGTGACTGGATACCGCTTGGTCTTCCGGACAAGCTCCATGAATATTCTTCAAATACACAGGTAGTAAGTCTTGGCGGTGCAACTGAAGCTGCAATATGGTCGATTTATCACGATTATGACGGACCGTCAGAAGGATTTGCAAGCATACCGTATGGATATCCGCTGGCAAATCAGCGTTTCTGCATACTTGACAGCAGAAAAAGAACGTGTCCGGTCGGAGTTAAAGGCGATATTTATATTTTAGGCAAAGGTCTTGCAGACGGATATTTCAACGATCCGGAAAAGACAGAAAAACAGTTCATTA
>JBGUVZ010000456.1:0-2248 GCA_045220685.1 Oscillospiraceae bacterium
CGCACTTATACACCCTTTCCACTTCGTTTCAATGGTGTATGTTCAGTGCGCTCTCCGAGGGCAGGGACTCTGTCCCTTGACCCTGCCAAACGTGGCTTTGCCCCTTTTGGATTTCCCCACAAGGTGTGGCTCTTCCTCTCCTTGACCTCTCCGCAAGAGTTTTCCCCTCTTGACTTCCCTATTATTATTTCATGAAAGGACTTCTCCTTTATGGCTATCTATCATTGCAGTATCAAGATCGGCAGCAGAGCCAACGGTCAAAGTGCTATTGCTGCCGCTGCTTATCGTGCTGGCGATAAACTTAAAGACAATGAAACTGGTATTGTTTCAGACTATACCAAGAAAGGCGGTGTTGTTTTTTCTGAAATATCTCTTTGTAATAATGCCCCTGACGATTTTTCTGATCGTGAAATTCTATGGAACTCCGTTCACTCTATTGAAAAAAATAAAAATGCTCAGTTATGGCGTGAGTTTGAAGTTGCTTTACCTCACGAAATGAACAGGAATGAGCAGATAGACACTGTTCGCAGATTTGTAAAGGGACTTAATGAACAGGGAATGTGTGTGGACTGGAGTCTGCATGATAAAGGGGACGGTAATCCTCATGCTCATATCATGGCTACTATGCGTAGTATCACCGAGGATGGCAAATGGGCTCCCAAGAGCCGCAAGGTCTATGACCTTGACGAGAACGGACAGCGTATCTTCCAGAAAGTCGATAAATCGGGAAGAAAGCAGTACAAGAACCACAAAGAGGACTATAACGACTGGAATGCGAAGGAACGTGTCGAGGAATGGAGGGCAGCCTGGGCTGAATGCTGCAATGCCATGCTCTCGGAAGAAAACAAGATAGATCACCGCAGCTATGAGAGACAGGGGATAGATCAAATACCGACTATACATGAAGGTTATGCTGCAAGGCAGATCGCTGCTAAAGGCGGCACTTCAGAGCGTGTCGAAATCAATAATGAGATCCGACAGAGAAACAGTTTAATGCGAAAACTTGCGGAACAGCTTAAACAGATCGCATTGAAGATAAAAGAATTCGGAAACAAGCTGAAAGAGCTGCATGAAGCTGATAAAGTGCATAATGAAGTTATTATTTCTTCTGCTGATGGGATAAACAGACTTGACGATAGAAAACCTAAATCTCAAATTGTCAGCAAAAATCCGACAGGCAGCTCAGACACAGGTACTATTGCAAAAGCAGAGACTTCTGTTATGGAACAGGAGATCAGTCGCATGATCGAGCTGAGAAACCAATGTATGCGACAAGCTATAATTGTTCAATGGCTGAAATTAAATACTGTCAAGACCGATGCACAGGATGATCTAAGAAAAGCTAAAGAACTGGAAGAAAATTTTGAATCATACGCTGCTGAATACCTTCAGAAATATGTAACTGCACGTTCATATAAACGGTGTATTGAATATTCGCCACAGTTATCTGCCGAGGAGAAACTCGATCGGGCAGCAAAGGAATTACAAGATTATATGGGATTTATGGTTTTTCCGTTCATAGCATCGGATTCAAAGGGGACAGTAATGAAAAATCTTGATCTGCTCCGAAAATACGTGAAACATAATATGGATAAAAAGCAAAAAGCAGCAGATGATGAAATTGAAAGAAACAATAAAATAGAAGAACTGTCAGCGGAGAATTTTACAGAAGACAGTGCTAAAGAAAAAATCATGGAATTTATTAAAGCTTGTGCAAAGATGCCGAAGAATCTGAAGCAGAAAGCAAGAAATGCTATTTACAGCAATAAAATACCTGATCCGTTAGGCAAGTTCTGGGATAGTAAGATCAACAGCTTTTGTAATAAAGCGGTAAAGAAGATATATACAGCAGCAGAAAAATATCTGACTGTTCCGTCTGACTTGAGTCAGCAGAAACAAAATGATGATAACAACAGAAATTATAGAGGGGGACGTACACGGTAATTGCAGCAGTAATTTTATGATTGACATCTGCGAAGAAATATGATACAATATGTGTACACATTAGTACACAATGTTTATAAACGTGTACACGTTTATTGAGAGGTGAACATATATGTCAGAAAGTAAGACCCACACTATAAGAGCGAGCGAAGAAACCATAGCTAACTTCAAAGCTGTATGCGGAGAGTTCCAGAACGTTGATGAAGCTGTACAGGCGCTTATCAATGCTCATGAACTTGCGCAGGCAAAGGGAATACTGTCAGGGCAGGAAACATCAGTAAATGACTTTCAGAGCCATGCTGAC
>JBGUVZ010000457.1:0-4151 GCA_045220685.1 Oscillospiraceae bacterium
ATACGGAACTTTATACGTCGCTTATGAAAGAGTACAAGACTCTTTCACCGGTAGTTGAGAAATATCACGAGTACCTTAACGCTAAGAAGAATTTTGAAGAGGCAAAGGAACTGCTTGAAGCAGGCGGACTTGATGCCGAAATGAAGGAAATGGCTCAGACGGAGTTCGAGGAACAGAAGGAAAATATCGAACGCTTTACCGATGAGCTAAGAATACTTCTCCTTCCGAAAGATCCTAACGATGAAAAGAATGTTATCATAGAAATAAGAGGCGGTGCCGGCGGCGAAGAAGCAGCGCTGTTTGCTAATTCGCTCTACAGAATGTATACCATGTACGCTGAGTCACGCGGCTGGAAGCAGGAAGTTCTCAATTCCAATGAAACTGAGCTCGGCGGCTTCAAGGAAATAAGTTTTTCCATTGAGGGTGAGGGAGCATATTCGCGTTTCAAATACGAAAGCGGTGTACATCGTGTACAGCGTGTTCCGGAAACTGAGTCGCAGGGAAGGATACATACTTCAACAGTAACGGTCGCAGTACTCGTCGAAGCTGACGAAGTTGAACTTGAGATAAATCCGACAGAACTTAAAATAGATGTATTCCGTGCCAGCGGTGCCGGCGGTCAGCACATCAACAAAACTGAATCGGCTGTTCGTATAACACATCTTCCTACGGGAACAGTGGTTGAGTGTCAGGATGAACGAAGCCAATTCAAGAACAGGGAACGTGCCATGAAGATACTGCGTTCAAGACTTTACGAAGCTCTTCAGCAGGAACAGGCTGACAAGATAGCCTCTGAAAGAAGAATGCAGGTAGGTACCGGCGACAGATCAGAGAGGATAAGGACGTACAATTTTCCTCAGGGGCGTATAACTGATCACCGTATTGGACTTACTTTATATAAAATAGAAGATGTGCTTAACGGCCATCTTGATGAAGTCATAGATGCTCTTGCTACTGCAGACCAGGCAGCAAAGCTTGCATCACAGAACGAACAGTGATTTAAGGGATTATACTTTTAATCAAGAAGGAGTTTAGGATCCGGAATTACCTGCGGGAACGGATAGTGTAAGTATGAAAGATATTATTTGTCTAACTGACAGTGACAGTGACCTTGAAAAGGCTGCCTCTCTTCTTAAAAGCGGAAACGTTGTTGCTCTTCCGACTGAAACTGTATACGGACTTGCTGCTGATGCGACAAACCGTGATGCAGTGGCAGCAGTTTTTGCAGCTAAGGGACGGCCGGCTGATAATCCCCTTATCATTCACGTTACTACTCTCAGCATGATGGAGCAGTATGCTGAAGATATTCCAAGATCAGCATACAGACTGGCAGAAAAATTCTGGCCGGGTCCTCTGACAATGATCCTTCCTAAAAAGAGTATTGTACCTGAAATAGTAACAGGAGGACTTGACACTGTTGCAGTCAGAATGCCTTCTCATCCTGTAATGAGAAAAGTAATAGATCTTGTAGGTAAACCGCTTGCTGCTCCTTCGGCAAATCTTTCCGGTTCACCGAGCCCTACTACACTTAAGCATGTAAAAGATGATATGAACGGCAGGATCGTAGCTGTTGTCGACGGCGGCGAATGCTCAGTAGGCGTTGAGTCAACAGTTATCTCATTTGACGGATATGATTCTGTACGTATACTAAGACCGGGATTTATTACAGCTGAGGACCTCAGAAAAGTGGTCGACGAAGTAATAATAGATGAAAACATTCTTTCTGACGTGGTTCCTGAAGTAAAGGAAGTACGTTCTCCGGGAATGAAATATAAGCACTATTCACCGGCAGCAAGAGTTGTTCTTGTATGTGCGGATGCAGACAGCTTCAAAAAATATGTCGCTTCACGAAAAGAAGCAGGTATGTGCTGTCTTATTTATGATCAGGACGCTCAGAATTTCCCGTTTAACTATATGACTTACGGTTCAGATTCTGAAGAACAGGCTAAACAGATATTTTCCAGACTTCGTGAGGCTGATGAAAAGGGAGTAAAGACTCTCTATGTCAGAGCACCGAAGAAGGACGGAGTTGGTCTTGCTGTATACAACAGGCTTATAAGAGCTGCGGGATATGAGGTGGTGGAATCGTGAATCATTTGGAAGGCGTAATGGTCGTTGGACTGACCGGACAGACCGGTTCCGGAAAGACTACAGCCTGCAGAAAATTTATGGAAAACGGATTTGCAGTCATCAATGCTGATGAAATTGCAAGAAATATAATGAAGCCGGATTCTGTCTGTCTGCGTGAAGTTACTGATTTCTTCGGAACGGAAATACTTAATGAAGACAAGTCTCTTAACAGACAGGGACTTGCGGACATTGTCTTTAATAATCCGAAAAAGCTTGAGCAGCTCAACAGTATTATGTATCCTCATATTACCTCTGGGATACTTTCACTTATAAGGGCGAATTCCTCGGAAGGCAAAAAGCTGATACTGCTCGATGCTCCTACTCTTTTTGAGAGCAGGGCTGATGATTTCTGCGAGATAATCATTTCGGTCATTGCCGATGAAGCTACACGACTTCAGAGAATAATCGAAAGAGATCACCTTACTCCGGAACAGGCTCAGGCGAGAATGAACTCTCAGCATAATGAAAAGTTTTTTGTGGATAATTCTGATTTTATTATCAGAAACAATGACGGTATGACCGGACTCGATGAAATTGTAAACGAAATGTCAGATAAAATAAAATGTTATTATTCAAATAAATTTAAAGATCTGGAGTGAGTTTAATGGGTAAGGAAAAATCACCTGAAAAAGAGCTGAAAGAAAAGCTTTTCTATAACAAGAAAAACGTTTATCAGCTTATTGACGATGAAGAAGTAAAGAAGATAACTGCTTTTTCAGAGAATTACAAGAAGTTTCTTGACGATGCCAAGACAGAGCGCGAGGCTGTTAAATTTGCTCTTTCGGCAGCGATGGAAAGAGGATTTACTGAATATCAGCCGGGATCTGATCTTAAACCGGGTGACAGGGTTTTCGTAAATAACAGAGGCAAGGCAGTCATTCTTGCAGTTATAGGTCACGATCCAGTAAAGAATGGTGTAAGAATCAATGCGGCGCATATTGATTCTCCGCGTCTTGACTTAAAGCAGTGTCCGGTTTATGAAGATTCTGAAATGGCTCTTTTAAAGACTCATTACTACGGCGGTATCAAGAAATATCAGTGGACTGCTATTCCTCTTGCACTTCACGGTGTTGCTGTTCTTAGCGACGGTACTCAGGCTGACATCAATATCGGCGAGAATGAATCAGATCCTGTTTTTGTGATTAGTGATCTTCTTCCGCATCTTGCACAAGAGCAGATGAAGAAAAACGGTTCTTCAATAATCGAAGGTGAAAACCTCAACATTATAATAGGTTCTCGTCCTTTTAAGGCAGATAAGGAAAGCGAACTTGTAAAGCTTAATATTCTTAATATTCTTTTTGAGAAATACGGTATAAAGGAAGAAGATTTCCTTTCTGCTGAACTTGAGGCTGTTCCTGCGTTTAAGGCAAAGGATATCGGTTTTGACAGAAGTATGATCGGTGCCTACGGACATGATGACAGAGTATGCGCATATCCTGCTCTTATGGCTGCTCTTAATACTGAAAAGACACCTTCAAAAACTATAATCACAGTTCTTACCGATAAAGAAGAGATTGGAAGCGACGGAAATACAGGTCTTAATTCATCCTACCTCAGATATTTTATCGAGGATCTTGCAGCTGATTTCGGTGAAAGGGCGACAACAGTCCTTTCAAAGTCAGAATGCCTTTCTGCTGATGTAAACTCTGCGTTTGATCCGACTTATCCGAGCGTAATGGAGAAGAAAAATGCTTCCTACATCAATTATGGTGTAGTTGTTACCAAATATACCGGTTCGCGCGGCAAGTACGGTACATCAGATGCTTCAGCTGAGTTTACCGGACGCATCCGTTCACTTATGAACAAAAACAACGTTATCTGGCAGACCGGTGAGCTTGGTAAGGTGGATGCAGGCGGCGGCGGTACAGTTGCTATGTACATCGCAGCAATGAATGTTGATGTTATAGATGTTGGCGTTCCTGTACTTTCAATGCATGCTCCGTATGAAGTTATTGCAAAGGCTGACCTCTATATGGCTTACAAGGCTTTCAGAGCGTTTATTGATGACTGAGATCAAAATT
>JBGUVZ010000458.1:0-3555 GCA_045220685.1 Oscillospiraceae bacterium
AAAAGCCACCGTATTTCGGCTGTCCGAGCGGTAAGATAGGGCTTCTTTCAAGTATGTTTACCGATAAAGAATACAGACGCAAAGGAATTGCGAGAGAACTTTTAAGTCGTGTTGTAAATGAAGCACGAGAATACGGATGCGGTACAGTTCAGATCACTGCGTCTGATATGGGAGTTAAGCTTTATACGGCTTTTGGATTTACTCATAACAATAATTTTATGCAGTATAAACTTTGAGAATAACTACGGAGTATTTTGAACGTGGAATGAGTGACCATATGAAAATAGAACATATTGCAATGTACGTCAATGATATAGAAAAAGCAAGAGATTTCTTTATTAAATATCTTGACGGAAAATCCAATGAGGGTTATCATAATACAAAAACAGATTTTCGTTCGTATTTTATATCATTTGATGACGGTGCAAGACTGGAAATAATGAATAAACCCGGCTTGTCAGATGAAGAGAAATCTCTGAACCGTACAGGTTTCATTCACATTGCGTTTTCAGTAGGCAGCAAAGAACGCGTCGACGAGCTGACACATCTTCTTAAAACGGATGGTTATCATGTACTGAGCGGTCCGCGAACTACAGGAGATGGATATTACGAAAGTTGTATTGTAGCTATTGAAGGAAATCAAATAGAGATTACAGTTTGATAAAAGGAGTATTTCCCTTCGGAAAATAAAATAGACATTTTCCAGTCCGGGACTGGAAAATTTGAACCTGAAAGCAGTACTTTGAAAACAATGAGGATTGAATTGTTTTATAACTGATCCTGATGGAACTTAGCTGGGAGAATTATGACGGAGATATCATTTACATTACTTGAATTAACATTTGCATTTATATGGATTTTATGCAGAGCAGCGGTATTTATTAAACAGAAAAAGATAGACTGGAAACGGGAAGCTGTACTTCTTCTGATGTATGTCAATCTGGCAGTAATTATTCGTTTTACATTCTGTCCTATGGCAACTGTAAACGGAAAAGTGCAGTCGCTGATATTTGATCCGGCGACAGCGTTTCCGTTCCGCATAAATCTTATTCCGTTTGTCAATCTATTTGATTACGATAACAGGAGAGATTTTTTGCTTAATGTTATCGGGAATACAGCGATGTTTATTCCAAGTGGAATAATACTTCCGGTCATTTATAAGAAACTGAATAATTTTATTAAAGTTGTAGGTGCAGGAGCATTGATCTCTCTTTGCATTGAGATCATCCAGCTTCCGTTCAGTGTAAGAGCTTCCGATGTTGATGATCTTATTCTGAATACTGCCGGTGTTGTTATCGGATATGGTATTTACGCATTTGTCCGCAGTATTAAAAGGAGTATTTCCCTTTGGGAAATAAAATAGAAATTTTCCAGTCTGAGACTGGAAAATCACATCGAGATCATAAAAAAAAGAACAAGAAAGGATGTGGCTAAATTGATAACAAAGCGTGATATATTTGCCTTTCTGGAAGAGGCGGGAATAAAGCATGATGACATAGTAACTATTCACTGTTCTTTACGAGCAATCGGAGAAATTGAGAATGGTGCGGACGGCCTGATCGATGCATTTTGCGAGTACCTGCATGACGGACTCTTTATTGTTCCGACGCATACATGGGATAAGGTTTGGAAGAATTCACCTTATTACGATGTCAGATCAACTGTTCCTGACATTGGAACGCTTGCTGAGGTAGCGGCTTTTCGTAAAGATGGAGTAAGGTCACTTCACCCGACTCATTCTGTTGCAGTGTTTGGTAAAGGTACTGCTGAATTTGTACGTGGAGAAGAAAAATGCGCATCTCCTGCACCAGTGGGAAGCTGTATCAGCAGACTTTACGAAGCAAACGGAAAAGTACTCCTCGTCGGTGTCGGACATGAACGTAATACATATCTCCATTCAGTGGATGAGCGGCTCGGAATTCCGGACAGACTGAATCCAAATTCTTTTGAGATCACGATTGTGAACTACGAAGGAAAGACTCTCAAATCTCCTCCGTTCCATACGCATTACACAGCTGCATCAGACAGATGCGTTTCAGAGTATTATCCAAACTACAAAGAAGCGTTCGAATATACAGGTGCTGTGACATATTCAAAGCTTGGAAACGCATTAGTATATGTCTGTGACTGCAGAAAGATGACGGATACATGCAGAAAAATCTGGGAGAAAGCAGACCGTGACCTTTGTATCTCGCCGGAACCGATTCCCCGTGAATGGTATGAAGAAAGTGAAAAGCAAAATGGATAAACATATTGATATGCTCGGCAGTATAAAGAGCAAAGAAGAATTTATTGAATTTATGAAGCATTTCACAGATAGTGCAGATGATGTATCTCTGCATGATTATCTGGAATCATTAACAGCGTGGGTAGAGGATTCAGATGGGTATTACTATAATTGCGGTAAAGAAATACCTGAGAACATCAACTGGGATTTTATCGCCACGCTGCTTTATGCAGGAAGTATCTACGAGTAAAATATGAGAGAAGGCATGAAGAATGTTTAAGAATAAAGTTGCCGTTGTAACAGGCGGTGCAAATGGAATCGGAAAGTGCATTGCCGATGAGTTCAGAAAAAATGGTGCTGCAGTTTGTGTGATAGATAAAGCGGAAGGGGAGCATTTCACGGGCGATATATCGTATAAAGGTATTCTTGAAGACTTTGTTAATGAGGTTATTTCGGAACACGGACATATCGACTATCTGATCAATAATGCTCCGCCAATCATGAAAGGAATAGATGAGTGCAGTTACGAAGAATTCCAGTATGCACTTTCTTTAGGCGTTACTGCACCGTTCTATCTGTCAAAGCTGTTTCTTCCGTACTTTAACGAAGGCGGATCAATTATAAATATATCATCATCCCGTGATAGAATGAGTCAGCCTCAGACGGAGAGCTATACAGCTGCGAAAGGCGGTATTGCGGCACTTACGCATGCTCTTGCAGTAAGTCTGGCTGGTAAAGTACGTGTAAATTCTATTTCACCGGGATGGATAGATACGAGTTATAAAGTTTACGAGGGCCCTGATGCATATCAGCAGCCATGCGGACGTGTCGGCAATCCGCTCGATATCGCCAATATGGTTCTGTTCCTCTGCTCAGACAAAGCAGGATTTATAACCGGAGAAAACATCTGCATCGACGGCGGCATGACAAAGCAGATGATCTACCACGGTGATAACGGATGGAGTTTATCAGATCAGTAAGAGCGCGGAGTATTTTCCTACGGGAAATAAAAATTTTCCAGTTAGAGACTGGAAAATCACATACTCCGAAAGTGAAATGTGTATTAGGAACTATACATAAATAAATCGATATTTAATGGAGATAAGAAAATGTATTTAAGATCGTATACAAAAGAAGATTCTGCAATTATATGCAAATGGTTAAGAACGGCTGATGAGTTGTATAAATGGTCTGCTGACAGATTTAATAAGTTTCCGCTTACGGAGACAGATATCGATGATAATTATTCGCCGCAGATATCAACAGGAAGATTCATTCCTCTCACAGCAACAGATGAAGATAATAATGTAATAGGTCACTTCATTATT
>JBGUVZ010000459.1:0-4672 GCA_045220685.1 Oscillospiraceae bacterium
GATACCGCAGAGAACACCGTCATCCTTGGCAACATAGTAGGCTTCGCTTCTGTGAGAATCATCAAGCAGATTGTCAGTTGTGACATCCATGTAGTTAATATCTTCGAGAAGCGCAGTCTTTATTATATCGTCAATGTACAGCTGAGAAAGCTTCATAGAAAATTCCCTTTCTTACTTAAATAATTTCCCTGAGAATGAGATATGCGATGGTAATGAGAGAGTTTGCTTCAACATAGTCTCTGTTTACGCAGTAGTCTTCAGAATGAATGAGATTTCTGAGTTCCTTGACTCTTTCAAATCCGCGTACAGCAGCTTCCTTGTCCGGAATGACAAAGGCGCTTTCCTGCATGATCTTACGAACCTCAGTTCTGATTCCCTTAGGAATAACCGGCTTGTCTTCGTGTGAATCAAACTTATGTTCAGCAAATTCCTTCGGAACGCTTTCAGCAGAAGCAGCAATATGAGCTGCAGCATGTCTTGAGAATACAAGAGCTTCAAGCAGTGAGTTGCTGGCAAGTCTGTTGTTACCGTGAACACCTGTGTGTGAGCACTCGCCTGCTGCATAGAGACCTCTTATCTTGGTCTGAGCGTTCTTGTCAACATTTATACCGCCCATGAGGTAGTGCTGGCACGGGAATATCGGGATCCAGTCCGTTGTAAGGTCGAATCCCTGATCAAGAAGGTTCTTGTAGATCATTGGGAAACGGTTCTTAAGAAATTCAGGATCCTTGTGTGTTATATCGAGATAGAACTCAGTGGAGTTCTGTTTTCTGCTTTCGTGAATAATTGAATGTGAAACGACATCACGCGGAGCAAGTTCAAGTCTGTCATCGTAATTGTGCATGAATCTCTCGCCGTGATAGTTGCGGAGGTAAGCACCCTCGCCGCGTACCGCTTCGGAAATGAGGAAGCATTCTCTGGTCTGTCTGTTGTTGAATGCTGTCGGATGGAACTGAACATAGCTTAAGTTCTTTATGTCAGCGCCCATGTCGTAGGCCATTGAGATACCGTCACCTGTTGCGATAGCTGAGTTTGTGGTGAATTCATATACACGTCCTATACCGCCTGTAGCCATGATAAGAAAATGGCTGTTTGCGGCAGTGTATCCGTCTTCGTTAAGAAGGTTTACTGAAAAACCGGTATCAGTCTTGACTGCTTCACACATAAGTGTGTTTTCAAGTATTGTAACATTAGGAAGTGACTTTGCCTTGATTATGAGCTTGTCAACGATCTCGGCACCTGTCGCATCCTTATGGTGGAATATTCTGTGTCTGCAGTGACCGCCTTCGAGTGTGCGGTGGTAAGTTCCGTCAGGATTTTTATCGAATTCAACACCGAACTTAATGATGTTTTCTATGTCGTATGCTGCTTCGCTTACAAGAATGTGCAGTGTTTCACTGTTGTTTTTAAATCCTCCGGCAATAAGTGTATCATTCTGATGCAATTGAATATTGTCATTTGGAGAATCGTAAACTCCGGCGATACCGCCCTGAGCAAGCGCTGAATTGCAGAGCTTGAGCTCCCTTTTTGAAATTACAAGTACTTTAAGGTTTTCAGGGAGATTGATAGCAGCATAAAGTCCGGCTGCTCCGCTTCCTGCAATAATTACATCATAATTATTCATATTTTCTTCTCCAGAATACCTGTACCTATGTGTGTGTAAGGTAAGGTTAGTTTTTAAAATTGTACATTTTTATTATACCACAGCAAATGCTTAAATTCAATAAAAATCTACAATTTAAGCATAAATTAAATACTACATTTTATAATCCAAATGACAAAAACGGGCGGTCTTTTATATTAAATAATATCTATTTGAATGAAAATAAATTTTTAACTATGAATTAATTTGACAATAACTGTGTTATGAGATAGAATTATTCTGTAGAGATTTTACCCGAAAACAAAAATACAATAATAAAGGGAACGCTGATAAAGCCGCATATACAGCACTACTGAATCAGAGTTTTCTTAAATGCAACACGGAAAAATTTAAGATTATAAAGGATGAGTGTAAATTGACTGGAACTAAAAAAATCACGGCAGCCCTTCTTTCACTCTGCCTTATCTGTTCCTCATTCTCTCTGACCGGCTGCGACCAGCCGGATGAGAACACTTCCCTTCCGGACACACGTTCTTCTGACAGCAGCGAAACTGACGCAGAAGAAAGCGAAGAGGAAGATGATGAAGACGGATCATCTTCAGAAGCTGACGAAGAAAACAGCTCCGACGATGAAAAAGACAAAGATAAGGAAAAAGATAAATCCGATTCAAAGGATAAGTCTGCAGACAAAAACTCCGGTGCGGACGCTGATACCAAAAAGATCGCCTTTACTTTAAAGAACGGTAACAGCTGGCCTGAAGGAAACATAAACATTTACCAGCTCGACGGCACCGTTACAAACAACCAGTCTGAAACAATAAGCGACTGGAAAGTGACACTGCCTGTAAACAAGGACATCGACGTCAAGAATTCATGGGGACTTACCTGGGAGCTTGACGGAAGCACACTTATTATCAAGCCGGACAACAACACCGGCAACATTCTTCCGAACGGAAGTATCAACTTCGGCATCCAGATTGCATCGCCGGAAGATATAAGCGCAAAGGAAGCTGTTTTCACCGCAAAGAATACATCAGCTTCTAATAACGCTCAGAACGGACAGAACAACAATAATAACAACAACAATAATAATAACAATCAGAACCAGAACAACAACCAGAACGGCGGACAGACTTCTTCACCGAACGCCAAGGAAGTTCCTGCTCCTTCAACAGATGACTGGCTCTATGTTGAAAAGAACAAGATCGTTGATTCAAACGGCAAGGAAGTATGGCTCACAGGATGCAACTGGTTCGGATACAACACAGGTACCAACATTTTCGACGGACTCTGGAACGCTGATCTGAACACATCTGTAAACGCCATTGCAGACCACGGATTCAACCTTATCAGAATTCCTATCTCAACTGAACTCGTAAATCAGTGGGAGGACGGTACCTATCCGCAGGCAAACTTCAATCAGGCTACAAACTCCTATCTCGTAGGAATGAACAGCCTTGAGATATTCAACTACGTTATCGGTCAGTGCCGTGCCAACGGGATGAAGATCATGATCGATTTCCACTGTGCAACAACAAACGCCGCAGGCCATAACTATCCGTTATGGTGCGACGACAAGATCTCTGAAAAGGACTACATAAGAGCCCTCGAATGGATCGCTTCAACATACAAGGATGACGACACTATCATCGCCATCGACCTTGAAAACGAACCTCACGGTAAGCCGGATGAATCACCTCGCGCAAAGTGGGATGATTCAAAGGATTCTGACAACTGGAAGTACATCGCTGAAAAGGCCGGTCTTGCAGTTCTTAACAAGAATCCTAACCTGCTTGTAATGGTCGAAGGTATCGAGTGCTATCCTACCGACACAAAGAAGAACGGTAATTACAAGTCAACAGACAAGTCTGACTACTACTTCAACTGGTGGGGCGGAAACCTCCGCGGTGTAGCAGATCATCCGGTTGACCTCGGAAAATACAACAACAAGCTCGTTTACTCACCTCACGACTACGGTCCGACAGTATACGAACAGCCGTGGTTCGAAGGCAGCTACACATTCGATTCCCTCATGGATGACTGCTGGCGTGACAACTGGTTCTACATCTACGAACAGAAAAAAGCTCCGCTTCTCATCGGTGAATGGGGCGGTTTCATGAAGGAACCTAACCTCACATGGATGACCTACTGCAGAAAGCTCATCAAGGAAAACAAGCTTCACCACACATTCTGGTGCTTCAACGCAAACTCAGGTGACACAGGCGGACTTGTTCTCGATGACTTCACTACATGGGACAAGGACAAGTACGAATTCGTCAAGGAAGTTCTCTGGCAGACAGATGACGGCAAGTTCATCGGTCTCGACCACCAGATTCCTCTCGGTGAAAACGGTATTTCACTTTCAGATTATTACTGATAAACATATTTAAAGATATTCAAAAAGGCTTCGCATTTTTATGATGCGAAGCCTTTTTCTTTTTGTTAACATTTTAAACTTGTGCATTTTTTGCACATGTTGAAATACTGAATAAAATGTATTATATTTTATTCGAGCAATGAATTATCGTCAAGTGTTTCTCCAGTATCAACCAGCTTATCAAAATCACTTTGATAAAGCCTATCCTGAATTATTCGGTATTTTTCAAATTCACTTTCTGCAAACGCTTTGGCTATCGCCGCTGTTACCTTACCTTTATCCTTCAGTATCTCGGCGTCGTTGAACTGCAAAAAAGCATCCAGTTTTTCCGCCCAGTCAGCCATGGTCATAGGAATATGACGACGAGCCTGACGTGCAGCATAATCAAGATACATCGTAACTATCTCATTTAGTTCTTTTATCTCATCTTTTTTAAGATAATTTTTGGCTATAGATACATCTGTCTTTACTATCTTACCGTCAGGTGCATTTCTCCAGCTTGTCAAACCCATATGCTCTTTGGTATGGTCAGCCCTTTCAACGATCATTTCCGCAGCTGTCTTCCCATGAACCGCAAAGTGCATTTTATTCTGTACCATTGCAAAAAATTCTTTAGTTATCCTACTATCCTTATCATAATCAGCTGCAGTAGAATATATGTCAGTTATCTTCTGATAAAATCTTCTTTCACT
>JBGUVZ010000460.1:0-7891 GCA_045220685.1 Oscillospiraceae bacterium
TCGCGATGAAAGATATCGACTTTGCGGTATCTCAGATGCAGGAACTCCGCGACATCGGTCTTAAACTGGCTATGGACGATTTCGGAACAGGATATTCATCACTCAGCTACATTCAGAAAATGCCGATCACGCTTCTTAAGCTTGACAAGTCATTTATCACTCTTATCGAAGATGACAACGTTGCCCGCGAGATAGTTTCCGCTATCATCAAGATAGCAAAGTCCAAGAGAATAAATACTATTGCCGAAGGCGTTGAAACGGAAGGACAGCTTAAGATACTCGAGGAACTGGGATGCGATTTCATCCAGGGCTTCCTGTTTGAAAAGCCGATGTGTGCTGATGAGCTCACGGATTATTTAAGGAGATCTATGATGCAGAGATAAAGTGAACGTAAAAATATTTTTGAGTTCACTGTATTTATAAAACAGGCTGCATGAAGCAGCAGAATGGGGATGTAAATATGAAGAGAAGAATAGGTATACTTACAAGCGGCGGCGACTGTCCGGGACTTAATGCTACTATCAGAGGCGTAGCCAAGGCGTGCTTTGAATCTTTCGGCGAAGAAAACGTTCAGATAGTCGGAATTCAGAACGGCTACTACGGACTTATCAATAACATTGCCAGAGAGATGGATCCGTCCGAGTTTTCCGGAATTCTTACTCAGGGGGGAACTATCCTCGGAACCAAAAGACAGCCGTTCAAGATGATGACTGTAATTGGCGATGATAATGTTGACAAAGTAAAGAACATGAAGCAGACATACAAGAAACTGAAACTTGACTGTCTTCTTACTCTCGGCGGCAATGGAACACACAAGACTTCCAAACTTCTTGCCGATGAGGGACTGAATATAATCGGTCTTCCAAAGACCATCGACAATGACATCTACGGAACAGATGTAACTTTCGGTTTCCATACCGCAGTTGATATAGCAACTGACGCTATCGACAGACTTCATACAACAGCAGCCAGCCATTCAAGAATTCTTTTCTGCGAGATTATGGGCAACAAGGCCGGATGGCTTACAGTAAACGCAGGTATTGCCGGCGGCGCTGATGTAATTCTCATTCCTGAGATTCCGTACGACATCACCAAGGTAGCTGAGTCACTTACAAAGCGTGCTGAATCAGGCAAGGGATTCTCAATCGTTGCAGTTGCTGAAGGCGCTTTCGACGTTGAAGAAGCCAAGATGAAGAAAAAGGAAAGAGCTAAGAAGAGATCCGAAGCAGGTATACTTACAGCTACTTCAAGAATAGCAGCTCAGATACAGGCAGCTACCGGTATTGAATCAAGAGTATGCGTTCCGGGACATATGCTCCGCGGCGGTTCTCCGTCAGCATACGACAGAATACTTGCCACAAAGTTCGGTGTTCATGCTGCTGAACTTATAAAGAACGAAGACTACGGAAAGACTGTAGCTATGGTCAATTCCGTTGTTACAGCAAATAAACTTGAAGACATTGCAGGACTTACAAAGTTTGTTGATCCTGAAGGTCAGATAGTTCAGACAGCGAAGAAACTCGGAATATCATTCGGCGACTGATTTTAAAGTATAATAATTAACGTGTCCTTCTGCATTAAAAGCGCAGAAGGGCATTTTATTTGTATAATGCTTTGCAGAGATGATACATTGAGATCCCTGGATCCTGTACTTCAAAGTTCTTTTCTACAATTTTAGTGTATTATGCCTTTCTTATTAAGCTTAAATCAGCATATTGACCAGTGCTAATCTATTGACAGATTAAAGAAAATGATGTAAAATTAAATTAAGAAAACGTATACATAATTAAATTGTATACTGTTTAATCGTTTTTTTAAGAAAATCCGCTGACTGGAAAAATGCTGTTTTCTGTCCGCGGATTTCTCTGAGGATGAATATTGTAAAGGATGTTGATAACAATGGCTTCAGTTTCTTTCAGAAAAAGAGCAGTTGCTTTTACAGCTGCAGCAGCACTTTCACTCGGTGCAATTAACGTACTTTCCGATGCTGCAAGAAAAAATATCATAAACGCTGCTGACACAGCAAACTATGAATGGGATACACTTAGAATGGGCGGCGCCGGCTTCGTTTCAGGTATCGTTGCCGGAGACAAGGAAATGTATCTCCGTACAGACGTAGGCGGCGTTTACAGATACGACTACGACCAGAGCCGATGGGTACAGCTCTTCGGATTTATCAATGAAGATGACCGCGGACTTCTCAGCTGTAAGGGTATCGCTATTGATCCTAATGATGATCTGACCGCTTACTTCCTCTGCGGATGTGCATACTTCTCAGACGCAAAGACAGTTATCTACAAGACTACTGACGGCGGCAAGACTTTCACAGGCGTTGACGTTACAGAACACATCCAGGTTCACGGAAACGGTGACGGACGTGAATGTATCGAACCTATCGCAGTTGACCCTGACAATCCGGATACTATCTATGCAGGCGGCGACGTAACTGCTGGCAAGTCAGCACTTATCAAGTCAACAGACGGCGGTAAGACATGGAACCCGGTTGAAGGCTATGACGCACTCGGCCTTTTCTCAGGCGAACTCAAGTATCCTTCATGGACAGACCACATGGTAAGAGGCACTGAGCCAAGCAAGCTCTACAACGAACAGAACGGTATCGGCTGCGTATATATCGAAGGCGGCAAAGTGTATGTCGGCACTTCTGTAACAGGGGAAGCTAATATCCATGTTGCAAGTGTTAAGGACGACAAGTTTGAACCGATAAAGGCTCTTCCGAACGAAAACTATCCGCTTTCAATCACAAGTGACCACAACGGAAATCTTTTCTTCACATACATCGGCGGACTTGCTTTCGCAGGTGCTTCCGGCGGTGCTTATAAGTACAACATTGCTTCCGGAACAGCTGAAAAGCTTACAGTTTCAGACAACTCCATCGGTATGATAGAAGTTGACAAGAATGACCCTAACAAGATGTTCGCACGTACCTGCGGTATGTGGTCAGACCAGTGGTTCGGCGATGAATGGATACAGGACGATCCTTCAACTCCTGAAAACGAAGGTACTATCGGCTGGGGCGACCACTTCTTCCGTTCATCTGACGGTGGTAAGACATGGGAAGATATCACTCCTGGTGCAGGTCCTACAGATTACTCTACAGGTACAGGCGTAAAGAACTTCATCTCACTCCCGCTTGCTACAAACGGCTATGACTGGGCATATGGCAAAGCTTGTCACTGGGGAAGCAGCATCATCATCGATCCAAGAGACGAGGAAGGTGACAGACTTCTCCTCACTTCCGGTAACGGCGTTTTCGCATGTGACAATGCATGGGACGAAAAGGGTATCCAGTTCTACTTCCAGCCTGACGGCGTTGAAGAGTGCGTAAGCCTTGACTTCTTCAGCACTTCTGACGGTCTTGACCTTTCTGCTATCGGTGACTATGATGGATTCGTTCATACAAATCCAAATGAAGTACCGCAGCAGTACTATCCGAATATGGGTTCAACATCCGCTATCACAGTTTGCCCTCAGAATACTGACGTATGGGCAAGAACTGCAAACGGTGACGGAAACAACACAGGAAGCGGTTACTACACACTCGACCGCGGCAAGACATGGAAGGCATTCAAGCCGGCATGCACAGGCGGTAAGCTTTCAATTACAGAACTTTCAGCAGGAAAGTACAGAATAATCAATACAAGTCCTAAGGGCGGCGTTTCATACACTGATGACTACGGCGCAACATGGAAGGAAAGCACAGGCATTCAGGCTTCAAAGGGTGCATACACACTCGTTGATCCTGACAACGCAAATATCGTATATGCATCAGGTGCTGAGTACAACGAATACTGGTCATCTGATATGTCCAAGAAGGAACCTACATACGATGAAGCTCACTACTCATACTTCATCAGTGAAGACTACGGCGCTTCATTCAAGGAAGTTCGCATTTGCCCTTACAACTGGGAACTCACATGGAAGTTTGAACACACATGCGATCCTGCATACGTTGGAAACGGCGTAGTTGCTATCGCAGGCGCAAACCACGGACTTTACCTCATTTCAGACAAGGGCGAAAAGGTTGAAAAGCTCGACAGCGTATCATATGCTAAGTGCGTAGGCTACGGTGCTCCTGAAAAGAAGGGTGACGTTAATACACTCTTCATCTACGGCAAGCCGAAGGATACAGATCCTGAAGGTATCTACCGTTCACAGGATGCCGGCAAGACATGGGTATGCATCAATACTGATCACCTTTACGGCGGTACAGGTAACGGTAACTACCTCGTAGGCGACATGGACGAATTCGGTAAGGTTTACATGTCAACTGTAGGATGCGGTATCGTATACGGCCAGATCAGCGACGGGAGCCCGAAACCAAAGCCTACTGCAAAGGCTTCTCCGTCACCTACTGTAAAGCCAACTGCAACAGTAAAGCCTACAGCAGCTGAAACAGCAACACCAACAGTTGCTCCTACATCAACAGCTACTGCGGAACAGACAGCAACTCCGACAACAAAGCCAACTGAAACAGTTTCACCTACACCATTCAATTATACAGGTGAGATCATCATCGGTGACCTCGACTTCAGCGGTAACATTGACGTTACTGACCTGACAACACTTTCACTTTATCTCCTTGGTGACAAGAATCTTTCAGAAGATGCTATGAAGGCTGCAGATACTGACGGCGACGGAAACGTTTCACTTACAGACCTTGCAACTCTCAGACAGTACATCTCAAAGAAGATCACAAAGCTTGGCAAAAAATAATTGATAAAACCGGAAATCCGGCTGCGCCGGATTTCCGGAGGGGGAGCTGCGGGGCTTCGCCCCGGTCCCCATGCTGATTTATTCATAAATCAGCGTTTCTCTGACACTATAAAATTTTAAATCCGCTTATTTACAGACATTGTAAGTAAGCGGATTTTTTAAGTATTGACATCTTTACATATTAAAT
The DNA here is from genome assembly GCA_045220685.1 of Oscillospiraceae bacterium. Classification (GTDB taxonomy): domain Bacteria; phylum Bacillota; class Clostridia; order Oscillospirales; family Ruminococcaceae; genus HUN007. The sequence continues at coordinate 4,922 of JBGUVZ010000460.1, forward strand.
GATAAAATATAGTGAACGTAAAAAGAACGACTTTATACAGAAAGGAACCGGAATAAATGCTTAACTGGCGTACACCGCAGGCGGAAGATATCGGTCTGCTTTATCAGTATACGGAAAAAGCAGGAGCGTTTGCAAGTGACACATCGCCTGTAAATATTTTTCTTCTGAAGGAAAAATACAATATCAGGATAGCCGAACAGGACGGGTTTCTGTTCCGTAAATATTCCGGAACGAGCATTCCGGGAAGAAACGGTATCGCATTTCCGCTCGGTGACGGCGATATAGGTCATGCTGTTGAGCTTGCAGTTAATGACCGTCATGAACGAGGCAGGGTTCCGGAGTTTATTTTTCTTACCGAAGAACAAAGCGAGATCATTCATTCTCTCACCGGATACGAGATGCAGACCGACCCCGGAAACTCCGATTATCTCTATACAGCTGACCATTTAGCGGAACTTCTCGAATCGGAAAACAGAAAGAAGAGAAACCGTGTAAACAGATTTGAGCGTGTCTATCCGGATATGCGCATGAAGGTGAGTACGTCATTTGACGAGAAAATCTGCGTAAATCTTCTGAAAGTAGAGGAAAGATGGTTTGAAGATCAGGAAGAACGAGAAGATTCAGCATTTGTTGAACGTCAGGAGATCTATGACGCCTGCAGATACTGGGATGCGCTCGGACTTATCGGAGCGGTGGTATATTCTGAGGACGACACGCCTGTTGCGATGACGATAGCATCGAAAATATCAGATGGTGCTTATGACATTCATTTTGAGAAATGCTATGGTGAGTATGCGCAGGCAGGTGGCTTTTCATATATCAACAAGTGCTTCGCAGATTATTTGCGGAATGAAGAGGGTGCAGTGTGGATAAACCGCGAGGAGGATATCGGTCTGGAAGGTCTCAGACGCGCGAAGATGGGCTATAATCCGGATCGGCTGCTGACAAAATATCATTGCCGTGAGAATAAGGAGAAATAATAATGTTAAGCAAAGTTCTGAAAAAAGAAGTGTGCGCTGAATGCAGATTCTGCTGTTCTTTCCGCAGACAGAGCCTCTGGGAACTGCCGAAACTTTCTGCGGAATTCATGGAGAAATATAAAACAAAGAGTGACGGAAGCCCTATCAGTTATATTATTTCAGAGGATGGCAGCGGTGTTACTGATCTGCGAAACTGCTATAAGACCGACGATCCTTCCGAGGAAGTACTGTGTCCTTTTCTTGATACACACAAAGGCTGCATTCTTCCGGCAGAGGACAAACCATTTGAATGCAGTGCCTGGCCTCTTCGTCTGATGCGCATGGAAAATGGTTCACTCAAAGTCTGTCTTACGCCGACCTGTCCGGCAATGAATCAGGTGGATGTCGGTATTCTGAAGGAAGAAACGGCATCGTCATGGCATACCCTTATGGAAAACTATGCGAAGGAGAATGCGTATATCATTATGGACTATAAGGAAGGATATATTCCTCTTGAATAATTTATATTGCCCTGTTGATCCGAATACTATGTTTTTCCCGGCATATCGGCTTATAAAAAAATACTGCGTAACCATTGCGGTTATGCAGTATTTTTTTATGTATGGAAATCGACGAAAAAGTTCATATCCTGATCCGTTCTGCCACAGCTTATGATCTGCTGCTCAGGATCATATTTCATCATTATTACCGGACGGTCGAAATCAATTGCTTCAGGATCGTTTGTAAATATCAGATCAGCGTCAGTGTATATCGAAACGAAGCTTTCCGTGATCGACATGTCGTGGTGTATTCCTGTGTAGTCAGGAATGTAGACTGTAGTTCCGTCTTCAAGTGTGTCAAAGTAATCCGATGAAACTGCATCGGAGAAAGCTTTGTATCTTGCGAATTCCCCTCTGAAGTAACAGTTCCATGCAGCGTTGTTTACGGTCGATATGAGTGACACTGCGAATACGAGAGTGCTTAGAGTAACTGTTACGATTTTGCTGTTCTTTTTTATAAAGCATTTCAGAACAAGCACGAAAAGCATTATAAGGAAAAAGTAGCTGTAAAATGAAGTTACATATGCATAGCTTCCGCTTTCAGTCCATTCCGTATATTTCGGAGTGAAGCTGATTAACAGATTTGGTATTACTATTCCTGCAATGCAGTACAGTATAAGAGTGCTTTTTTTCTGCTTTATCTCAGTTTTCGGAAAGAGTATTCCGAATGAAACAGCAGTTGCAAGCGGAGCGATGAGCATCCATGGACTGCACTCGTTTAATATCTCTGAAACCGGAACATATCCCTTTATATACATCGCCGCTGCAGGAAGTCCCGGTACCATTCCGAAGGAATAACGTAACATGGTGATCAGACTCTGCGGAATATTGTCAAAGGCAAGCACTGAACCGGAGTAATCGGAAGGGAAGGTTCTGCGCCATAAATAATAGAGAAGCACGTAACCGGCAAGAAAGGCAAAATGGACGATGCTGTCCTTTACGGACTTTATTATTTTATCTGAAAACTTTCCTTTGTTTTTCAGGTATGCCGTAAATAAAAACAGCAGTATATATGCGGTACAGGCTTCATAGAGAAGTGAAGCAAAAGTGAGAAATGCTGCACTTGCGATAAGTTTTTTCTTGCCTTTCCGGTCAGGATAATACTCTGTAAAAAGTCCCAGAGCGAACAGTACCATACCTGACGGTATCTGATGACCGATAATATATGAAACAAACAGGTTGTGCTGATTTGATATACATGCAAATGAAATGAAAAGTATGCATGAAAGAAGACCCGCGTTCCTGTTTATATTATTCTTTACAAGATAATAAAGGCCGGCCATATCAAACAAAACAGCCCCTGCTGAAAAAGCTCTTACGATAAGAGGACTTTTAAAAAAGTAGGGGATGTAAAGCAGGAAAGTCAGGGGGATATGGCCGACTCGACCGTGTTTTGCGTCATCCACGGCGGTCTGCCACAGGTTCCCGCGTTCGACCTGCATATATGTAAG
>JBGUVZ010000461.1:0-17334 GCA_045220685.1 Oscillospiraceae bacterium
ATCAACTTACCTGTAAGTCTCTGCACGGTCAGGCTCCAGTAAAGAAAACGTGGTTTTCTTTACTGAAAAAAGGCCGGTTCAATGGCTTGTCTGCCATAAAACCGACCTCATTGTCGAATATTCATTTCTGTTCTCCTTCTTTGAAAAGTCCAAGCTGTTTTAAAGCTTTAACATTTTCAGGTGAACCTTTTTTGGTGATTATATCATCACCGAGCTTGATTTTCAGATATTCTATTATCACCTGTGCTGCTTTTTCAGTACCCATTCTTGCAGAATTGAGTGTCATGTCGTAAAGCACGGGATTAGTCCAGTTTTCACCGCCCGTGTAATACTTGTAATAATCAGCACGGTATTTGTCTGTCTGCCAGATCATTTTATGAGCTTCATCTTCTGTAACACCTAGTCTTTCAACTATTCGTTTTACACAGTATGCTCTCGGAGCTTCAATGTAGACACTCACAGTGTTATCGTAATCTCTCAGAAGGTGGTTTGCACATTTTCCGATTATAATACACGACTGGTTCTTGGCCAGTTCTCTGATCATCTTTGATTGTATATTATAAAGGTTTACGTCGGAAAAAAAGCTTCTGTCAGTCGGTTCCACTATGTCATCCCTGTTGTTAGCTCTCATGAGCCTCTTGATAAGATGATAACCTCTCAGCTTTTCATCTACCTGAAAAAACAGATCCTTGCTTACTCCGCTGTAATTGGACGCCATCGCCAGGATCTGACTTTCGTAACACGGAATATCAAGCAGCTTTGAAAGTTCAAGACCGACCTGTTTGCCTCCGCTTCCGAATCCTCTGGCTATCGTTATCACGTAATTATCCAACTTCGTCTCACCTCGTCTCTGTTTTTTCTATGCTCTGAGTATAACACAGACCAGAGAGAATGGAAACATAAAAAATCAGAAATAAAAAGATAAAAAATCAGAAAACCGCTTTTTTATATTCTGTCGGAGTAGTTCCTGTGACTTCTCTGAAAATCTTCGTAAAATAGTCCCTTGATGAATATCCGAGCATATCGCTTATCTCGTATGCCTTGTAATTGTACTCTCTTATAAGTGTCTTTGCATATTCAATTTTAAGAACAGAATAGAAATGGGTAAATGATACTCCAAAATTCTGTTTGAACAGTTTTCCGAAATAGTCCTTTGATATGTTGAAACATGATGCTGCATCATCCATAGTGATGACAACATTCTCATTTTCAGAAAGATACTGATAAAGTTTTTCTGAAAATGCATTGTCCGGCTCAGCACCGAAATAGTGAAATGCCATCTTCACGCATGATCCGGATATACGGTTATATGTCTTCTCATCCAGCTTTTCCTTTGCCCGTCTGAGGACTTCGTCAAGCTTATAGCTTCTGACCGGTTTCAGTATATAGTCAAATGCTCCGAGAATGAGTCCCTGTCTTGCATATTCAAATTCATTATAGGAACTGACGAATATAACTTCCGAATCGATACTGTCATTTTTTATTTCACGCAGAAGATCTATTCCTCCAAGCAGCGGCATGCATATGTCCGTTAATATGATATCAAACCTTTCACGCTTAGCCGCCTCAAGCGCAAGTCTGCCGTCAGATACCTGTTCAGCAATTTCAAATCCGTTGTTATTCCAGATCTTCATTTTTGAATATGCGTATCTTACTGCATAATCATCATCGGCTATCAGTACTTTATACATAGAATGACCTCCTGAAAAAGAAAGGTGCTGAAAAGATATTCCGCGTATGACCGGAACGTCTTTTCAGCACCTTTGCTTAACTATATTGAAAGTATAACATTCAACGGGTATCTAAGTCAATCGGATAATTATACCGAATATTTATAGTAGTTTATCTGATTTTTTATGTTGAATTTGAATTTATGAATTATTATAATAGGATTATAAAATTCAAACAGCAAAGGTGCTGAGGGTAATGTGAATACCTGAAGCACCTTTTGTATTTTTCCGGAGGATGAAACAATGAGATTATCACCAAGAGAAATGGAAAAGCTTATGCTGCATACTGCCGGTGAACTTGCAAAGCAGCGAAAGGCAGACGGGCTTAAGCTGAATTATGTGGAAGCAGAAGCATTTATCACGTCCGAACTTATGGAACTTGCAAGACGCGGAAAGACAGTACGTGAACTTATGGAACTCGGAACAACTCTTCTTAAAAAAAATGAATGCATGGAAGGTGTTCCGGAAATGATACCGGAAGTTCAGATAGAAGCAACATTTGATGACGGTACAAAACTTGTGACTGTACACGAGCCGATCAGATAAGGAGTGATTAGATTATGGTACCAGGCGAATTCATTGCAGGAAGCTCTGAAGTTATAATCAATGAAGGTTATGCTGTTAAAACGATAAGCGTAAAAAATACAGGTGACAGGCCAATACAGGTCGGTTCGCACTTTCATTTCTTTGAAGCCAACCGTTTTCTTTCGTTCGACCGCAGCAAAGCTTTCGGATGCAGACTTGACATACCGTCGGGAACGGCTGTTCGCTTTGAGCCGGGTGATACCAAGGAAGTCCAGCTTGTAGAAATAGCAGGCAACAAGCGTATAAAGGGACTTAATTCTCTGACCGATGCACAGGCAGTTCCGGCAGCACTGAATGTTTCACTGAAGAAAGCAGAACTGAAAAATTTTATTTATTAAAGAAGGATAACCATAATGAAAAAGATAGATAAAAAAGAATATATCTCGATGTACGGTCCTACCACAGGCGACAAGGTTCGTCTCGGTGATACCGACCTGTTCATTGAAGTTGAAAGGGATTATACTGTTTACGGCGACGAAATGAAATTCGGCGGCGGAAAGACCATACGTGACGGAATGGGACAGAAGTCTGATATCACAAATGCAGGCGGAGCTCTTGACACACTCATTACCAATGCTCTTATTCTTGATTACTGGGGTGTTGTAAAAGCAGATATAGGAATTAAAGACGGAAAGATCGCCGGAATAGGAAAAGCCGGTAACCCTGATATAATGGACGGTGTGTCACCGGATCTTGTTGTCGGTGCAGGAACAGAAGTTATCGCCGGCGAAGGAATGATAGTTACTGCAGGTGGTATAGACACCCATGTACATTACATATGTCCTCAGCAGGTAGTAACATCACTGTATTCAGGAATGACAACAATGTTTGGGGGCGGTACAGGACCGGCAGTCGGAACTTTTGCGACGACCTGTACACCGGGCGTATTCAACATCCACAGAATGCTTGAGGCGGCTGAGGAGTTCCCGATGAACTTTGGATTTTTCGGTAAGGCAAACTGTTCTTCTGAAGAACCACTCATCGAACAGATAGAGGCAGGTGCTGTCGGACTTAAACTTCATGAGGACTGGGGATCAACTCCGGCCGCCATTGATACAAGTCTGAAAGTAGCTGACAAGTATGATGTTCAGATAACCATTCATACCGATACACTTAACGAGGCCGGTTACTTTGAATCGACAAGAGATGCAATTGCCGGAAGAGCAATACATACTTATCATACAGAAGGTGCAGGCGGCGGTCACGCTCCTGATATAATCAAAGCTGCCGGACTGCCGAATGTAATGCCTTCATCAACAAGTCCAACGATGCCTTTTGCTAAAAATACTATTGACGAGCATCTTGACATGATTATGGTATGTCATCATCTTGATCCGAACCTTCCTGAAGATCTTGCTTTTGCAAAATCGAGAATACGTTACGGAACACTTGCTGCGGAAGATATACTTCATGATATGGGTGCTATTTCGATACTCAACTCTGACTCACAGGCAATGGGACGTCCGGCTGAAGTTATCACACGTGCATGGCAGTGCGCAGACAAGATGAAAAAGCAGCGCGGACAGCTTGAAGAAGCTAAGGGTATAGATAATGATAATTTCCGTGCAAGACGATATGTTGCAAAATACACTATCAATCCTGCTATAGCTCACGGCATTTCAGAATATATTGGTTCAATTGAAAAAGGAAAAATAGCTGATCTTGTTTTATGGGATCCGAGATTTTTCGGTGTAAAGCCTGATATGGTCTTAAAGGGAGGATTTGTTGTTGCCGCTAAAATGGGCGACGCAAATGCATCAATACCAACGCCTGAACCGGTTATTCTCAGAAAAATGTGGGGAGCCTACGGAAAGGCAAGAAGCACTACATCAACTACTTTCGTAAGCAAGGCTGCATTCGATGCGGGAATAAAGGAAAAGCTCGGCCTCGAAAAGAATGTACTTCCTGTTAAAAACTGCAGAAATGTCGGTAAAAAAGATATGATACTTAACGATGCAACCCCTCAGATAGAGGTGGATCCTGAAACATATATGGTAAAGATAAACGGAGTTCAGGTAGACAGCACTCCGTCGGAAACTCTCCCTCTTTGCCGCAGATATTATCTTTTCTGAAACATCCCCTCTTAAAAATATGTACGGCAGCGGTGTGTCTTTACGATGCACCGCCGTCAGCATATATCAAAGTCAAATTCATATATTGACAAGTATAACGACATTGTGATATACTATCAACATAGTTTAAACGCAACGGCGCTGATGGATGTGAACATCAGTGCCGTTATTTTTTTGAGGTGATACATATGCAAAGAACTCGGAAGTTTCCTCCGATAGGCGGAAGAATAATAAAATCTGCTGTTTCAGTAGCTTTGTGTATGCTTGTCTATCACCTTCGTACTCTGCTGCCGATCGGAAACGGGATTCCGTTTTACAGCGCACTTGCAGCACTGTGGTGTCTGCAGCCTTATCACGATACAACAAGGAAAAATGCATGGCAGCGAACAATTGGTACGATGACAGGAGCTTTGTACGGTCTGCTGTTTCTGCTATTACTCAGAGCTTCCGGTCTTAACGAACCGGTCATCGTCTATCTGCTGGCATCTGTTTTCATTATACCGGTCATTTATACGACAGTTGTACTTAACAGGCGTAATGCTGCTTTCTTTTCCTGCGTTGTATTCCTAAGCATTGCGCTGACACATTCCCTTGACGATGATCCGTTTCTGTTTGTTCTGAACAGGGTGCTTGATACTTTTATAGGCATCGGGATAGCACTTGAAGTAAACAACTTCCGTCTGCCGGTGAAGCACGACAGCAATACTCTTTATGTCAGCGGCATCGATGATGTGCTTGTTTCCGAAGCAAATCAGTACAGCAAGGTAGAACTGAACAGACTCATAGAGTCGGGAGTAAAATTCACCATATCAACTATACACACGCCTGCTGAGGTGATTTCAGTTATGGACGGTGTACATCTCGAATTTCCGGTCATAGTAATGGACGGCGCTGCAATGTACGATATAAAGGGAAAAGAATACCTCGAAACCAAGTGTCTGTCGCCGGAAATATGCAGGAAAGCCGAAAGCATTATTGAAGAGAACGGTCTGCACTGTTTTGTGAACACGCTTTACGATCATTCGCTGATGATATTCTACGGTGAGCTTAAAAATCCTGCTGAAAAGGAAATGTTTGAAAAGCACAGATCTTCTCCGTACAGAAACTATATCCGCAAGACGTACCGGCATTACGACAGCTTCGAGCAGATCATATACCTGACAGTCCTTGCTGAAAAAGAAAATGTTCTTCGCCTTGAGAAAGATCTTGCAAAACGGCTGGGAATGTTAGTTCGTATCACCGTATATCCTTCGGCATATGATGGTTATCTGTATCTGAAATTGTATTCACCGTTTGCCTCCAAACAGGAAATGCTCAAAAAACTATGGTCGCATACTGATACTGAACGCATAGTCACCATAGGCAGTATCAAGGGAAAATATGACGTTTACATCGATGACGGCGGAGGCAATGCTACGATCAAAAAACTCAAAAAGCTGTACCTTCACAGCTGAGGTGCATTAAATATTCTGTGACTTGACTATATTCTTTGTAACACTTTACAAAGTTAAATCGTAAAACAGCGATAAGCATTGACAGCAACCCGTAAGTATGGTAGTATAATGATAACGAAACAAGCAAAGGCGCTTACTCTGTAACGGAGTGAGGCGCCCTTTTTGTTTTGTGATAATAATGAAATTTGTAATACCAGATAAGCAAAGGCGCTTGCTCCCAGGAGTACAGCGTCTTTTTCTTTTGGTAAATCTAATCTGGAACGGAGTGATAGAAATGACGCAGTTTAATGAAGAATATTTTATGCAGGCAGTGGGTAATGCTGATGAGATAAATGAGCTACTTCGCAGATACGGTGTAAAGTTCGGCATATACAAGAACGGCGTGTTCAATGAACAGTTTTTCCCTTTTGACCCTATCCCCAGAGTAATTTCTGCGGAAGATTTCAGTGCTATTGAAAAGGGACTTGTTCAGCGTGTAAACGCCCTGAATGAGTTCCTTTTTGATATTTATCATGATAAAAAAATCGTACGCGACGGCATCATACCGGAGGATTTCATTTATATCTCAAAGGGATACCTTGCCGAGTGCGAAGGCGTAACGCCGAAGAACAAGGTGTACAGCCATATTTCAGGTATCGATCTCGTTCAGGCAAAGGACGGAGAATGGTATATCCTTGAGGATAATCTGAGGATACCGTCGGGGGCATCATATCCTCTTATTGCAAGAGAACTTACCCGTATTGCTGCACCGCAGGCTTTCTCGGAAAACAGGATCGTCGACAACAGAGGTTATGCAGAGCTGCTTAAAGAGACAATGGAGTACTCTAACTGCGGCGGCATCAGGGCGATCCTTACTCCGGGAAGGTACAACGCGGCGTATTTCGAGCATTCCTATCTTGCGGAGCATACGGGCTCAGTACTGGTACAGAACGATGAACTTTTTGTTGAGGACAATGTTCTCTACCAGCGAACATATTCCGGAAGCAAGACAAGGATCGGCGTGCTGTACAGACGTATCGCAGATGAATACCTTGACCCGCTGACTTTCCTGCCGGAATCACTCATAGGAATACCGAATCTTATGGAAGCTTACCGCAGCGGAAATGTCGGTATAGTCAATGCACCCGGAAACGGCGTTGCTGACGACAAGGGCATATATTATTTCGTACCGAAGATGATAAAATACTATCTTGACGAAGAACCGATACTTAAAAACGCACCGACATATCTGCCGTTCTATGATGCGGACATGAAGTATGTAATGGATAATCTTGAAAAGCTCGTTATAAAGGATGTTGCCGAGGCGGGCGGCTACGGAGTTGTGTTCGGCAGAGACCTGACAAAGGATAAACTGGAGGAACTCCGTAATATGATCATTACTGAACCGAGACGCTTTATCGCACAGGAGGTCATCGATTTTCTTGATCTGCCTATACTCGATAACGGCGAAACGGTAATGCGCAAGGCAGACCTGAGAGCATTTGTATTGAGCGGCGAAAAAACAAAGGTATGGGCATCGGGACTTACCAGATTTTCACGCAACCCCGATTCATTCGTAGTAAACTCATCACAAGGAGGAGGCTTTAAAGACACATGGGTACTATCTCGATAGAACACAGCGACCGCCTTTACTGGCTGGGCCGCTATACGGAAAGATTTTTCATTACGCTCAGGTCACTAGACAGACTATATGATCAGATGATAGACGATAAATACGGTTACAGAGAATATCTTGTAAATTTTGGTCTTACGGACAGCTATACAGACAGCCTTGATTTTATACGCAGTTTTCTGTATGACGAAAACAACCCGAACTCAGCAGCGTATTGTCTTGAAAGAGCATACGACAATGGTATAGTTCTTCGTGAGGAGATCTCATCCAAAACGCTGTCGTTCCTGCAGATGGCAAAGGATACTCTTACAAAGTCACAGGACAAGCCGAATGTCAGGCTTTCGCTCCTGCCGCTGAAGGATATTCTCTACAGCTTCTGGGGAAGCATAAACGAGCATATCTACGATGATGAGATAAGAAACATCATCTACATAGGCAAAACACTTGAACGGCTCGATCTGTATATGAGAATGAGATTTCCGTATGCCACTGTGGAAAAGGAATTTATCAGGCTCTGCAAAAATCTGCACAGAGTTCCGAAAGACACACCATTCAGATACAATACGAAATATCTTTCAGTCCTGGTTGAAACTCTCGGCACTAAGGAAGACTATGAAAAGGATACATGCAAAGCACTGAAAAGTCTGGGGCATCTGTTTGATGCAGAGGAGGTCAGTATATGAAACGCGTAGATTTTTACTATTCCACAAAACTGACCTTTGACGACTATGTTCACGACCACAGTTTCGCGCTGCGTATCATTCCGCCTGAGACTGACACGCAGAAGATTATTTCCTGCGACATGAACATAACTCCCTATGTTTCCGTAAAACAGACGGTTGATGCTTTCGGAAACAATGTAACAGCAGGCTATCTGAAAGGTGACCACCGCTTCCTTGACTTTGAGATAAAGGGAACGGCGGAAGTGGATAACTCAAAGCACCGTACAGATTATATGCCATGTTATCTGTATCAGTCACGATATACACAGCCGGGCGAAAAGCTCTCGGATTTTTATAACGAAATAAAAATGAAATGCACCGGTACGGTTCAGGGCAGAGCGGAATTTATCTGTGCAAGTCTGTCGGACCGGATCTCGTATGAGCAGGGCTTCACCGACACCTGGACAACTGCGGAAAAGGCATTTTCTTTAGGCAAAGGTGTATGTCAGGATTTTTCGCATATACTGATAACACTCCTCAGAATGGATGGCATAGCTGCAAGGTACATCGCTGGACTTGCTTTCTGTGACGGTGCTACTCATTCGTGGGTCGAATACTGGACAGGCGACCACTGGGAGGGCATCGATCCTGCCAACAACTGTCCGGTAAACGATGATTATATCGTCCTTTCTCAAGGACGTGACTTCCGTGACTGCGCTATCGACAGAGGCGTAATGTTCGGAAAGCATACAAAACAGTTACAGCTTGTGAGGAGTATATTATCATAAGGGAAGGTAATTTGAAATGACAGAAACGATAGCGAGTGCGGCGCTTGCTGTACACGAAAACCTGAATATACAGAAACGCCGGATACAGAACGGTGAAAAAAAGACCAGACTCAGTCTTGTAACGGGAACCCACGGCGATGAGCTCGAAGGTCAGTATCTCGCATATATGGTGGGCAGCTTCATTGATCAGAATATAGATATGCTCGACGGCATAGTTGATATCTATCCGGCACTTAATCCTATGGGCATAGACTCCATAACAAGAGGCATACCCATGTTCGACCTCGATATGAACCGCGTGTTTCCGGGATCAAAAAACGGTACAATGGCCGAAATGCTGTGCGCATCGATCGTTGATGACATAAGCGGTTCTGATGTCTGTATAGACGTTCATTCCAGCAATATCTTCCTAAAGGAGATACCGCAGATACGAATGAGTGCGCCTACCGCACAGACGCTTCTGCCTTATGCAATACTCATGAATGTGGACTTTATCTGGATACATGATGCAGCAACGGTGCTTGAATCCACGCTTGCCCACACCCTCAATACACGGGGCACCAAAACTCTCGTTGTGGAAATGGGTGTGGGTATGCGTATCACAAAAGAGTACTGCAGACAGCTTTTCGACGGTGTTTTCTATCTTATGAAGGAACTTGGAATGTGGAAGGGCGAAATCGCTTCCGTCCGCGAGCCGATAGTCTCGGAGGGACGCGAGGTAGGGTTTGTAAACTCCGATGCCGCAGGGATATTTGTTCCTTGTGTAAACTTCGGTGATACAGTAAAAAAAGGCGATCATATAGGTGATGTGGTTGATCCTCTGACATCTGAAACAATAGAAAAGGTAAAAGCCGTATGTGACGGACTGATATTTACCCTGCGTGAATATCCCGTTGTTTACGGCGGTTCTCTGCTTGCAAGGATATTACAGCCGGTATCGGGAGGTGAGGATAAGTGAAAAAGAAAATACTGTTCTCTCTCAGATCTCCGTACCGTGAACAGCTTGAGGTAACGGGATTTTGCTTCGGCCACGGAAAGAAGTCAGCAGCCATAGTCGGAGCTATGCGCGGAAATGAAGTACAGCAGATGTATGTCTGTTCCAGAATGGTGCAGGAACTGAAAAAACTCGAAGCAAAGGGATATATCACTGATGACTGTGAGATAATGGTGATTCCCTGTGTGAATTACTATTCCATGAACATCGGCAAGCGTTTCTGGACTATGGATAACACGGATATAAACCGGATGTTTCCGGGCTATGTTCAGGGCGAGACCACTCAGCGCATTGCGGACGGTCTTTTCTCAAAGATACAGGGCTATGAGTACGGAATACAGCTTGCGAGCTTTTATCAGCCGGGAAATTTTCTGCCCCACGTCAAGATGATGGATACGGGTTTCACTGATCCTGAACTGATGAAGGATTTTGGCCTTGAATACGGCATTATCCGCAGGCCGAGACCATATGACACGACCACGCTCAATTACAACTGGCAGATATGGGGAACAAAGGCGTTCTCCGTATATGCCAATGCGACTGATGTAATTGACGAGAATGCAGCAGATGAAGTGGTTTATGCAATATTGCGTTTTCTTGATAAGCAGGGTATCATTTCCGTGAATACTCCACCGGAATATGTTACGAAAATAATAGACGAGAGTAAAACCTGTCAGATACGTTCTGAAGCAGGAGGAATTTTCAAAAACTGTATAAGTATCGGCAAACGTGTAGAAAAAGGCGATGTTCTCGGTATCATTTCTGATCCGTTCGACGGTGAAGTCGTTTCTGAAATAAGAAGTACTGTTTCGGGAACAATTTACTTCGAATACTGCGCACCTCTTATCAATTCAAATACAGTTTGCTTCAAAATAATAAAGTGAATATCGGATACACCAGCGGCGGCGCATCGTAAAGACGCACCGCCGCTGATATAATTATAATATTGAAAGGGAGTATTGGGAAATAATCACTTCTGTGTAGGATCGTTTACTATACCCATAAAGAATGGTGTACCCATCTTATCGGAAATATAGTAGATAAACGGTCTGTCGCATCTGAACTCATATACTGGCGGTAGTTCCATCATCGGTGCTGCTGATGCTTCAATACTGATTGCGGTATAGGCAGCGGCTTCACATCCATCGGTGTCCACGTCAATTACAGCTTCATGAGTTACTTCATTAACGACCGGCTTAGCAGCTGATTTGTTTACAATACCTTCAACTATTGGCTCAAGATCAGCGCATTCATCAAATATTCTTGAAAGTCCAGCTTTCTTAAGAGTGTTGACAAGCTCGAATTTTGACTTAGCTCCGAATTCCGGAATGTAAGCTTCTACTTCTACATTTTTAACACCGTCGCCGTTGCATGCTGCAAGCACATTCTGCATAGTTTCCTTGTTTTTAAGAAGGTCGGCCGGTTCTTTTCCTTCTGCAGGAAGAACGAAGGTCATACGGTATTTTTCGTCAAAACTTTTGGTGTAGGCAGCAAAATCTTCATCAAGAGTTAATGTACCGTTGTCGTCATCAAACATGAATTTAGTTTCTACTGTATCTCCTGCGGCAGTTGTGAATTCTTTCTGACCGTTATCTGAAAACTTGTCGCGCCATGAATCTTTGAAAGTAATCGTATTTATGAGCTTCATTGCCTGCTGGTCTGTTTCATCAGCTGTGAATTTCGGCTTGAATTTTCCGGAAGTATTCTCGCTGATCCAGTTTGATATCTCATCACACTGCGCCTGATCACTCAGATCACGTACAAATGAAGAGGCATAGTATTTGGCTGCAAGTATATCTGCTTTTTCAGAACTGATTTTAAAAGGTTCATAAAGATACTTGTCATCGATCCAGACAGAGTTATTTATCTTAAGATAAGTTTCATTGTGGTCAAAGTAAAGCGAATCAAAAATATCATGATTGATATTCTGAAGTTCTTCCTTGTTCTCCACGTTAAGATATTTAAGAAGTTCAGCCTCACTCTCGCCGTCACAGCATTCAGCAAGCAGTGAAACTGCCATATAGACACTGAGCGGGGAATAGACCGTGTTAGAGTTTTTCTGATCTGTCGAGTTTTTATTTTCGTCTTCTGTATTCAGAAGAACATCGTCGGAATACTCTGCCACGTAATCGGTGAAAGCATTTATCTGTTTCATTGACGGCACAGGAGCTAATCCTGACCTGTTATAGTACGGAGCTGCAAGATCGTTTGTTTTGTTGTCATCTGCAAGTATTGCTTTCTTTGTCTGTATAAGATCAAGAATATTATTCATACCGTCATGATTTATGTCCGCCGCCATTTTCATGATATCATTATCGAATTCTATGCTGCCGGTAAGATACTGCATTTGTCCGACAATATCAGCAGCACCGACTTTTCCGTCATTGTTCGTATCGCCTAGAAGAACATAATCAAGATCCTTCTGCATTGCATATATCTTTGCTATACTGCGTCTGCTTCCGATAAGTGTAAGATTCTTAGTTGTATGAATAGTATAAAACTCCTTAATACTGTCAGGAACATAAAGTCCTTCAAGCGCATCGCAGTCCAAGTTAAAAACCCTGCTGCATCCGTCCGGAAGAGTCAGATATCTGGTGTTTTTGCCCGATAACATCTCTATCTCTTCTACCTGTATTCCGCCATATGATTCGTTTACCGACACATGCTCTTTCTCTGAAATAACATCAAAAGAATAGCAGCCGTCGCCGTACGTTGTTCCTTTTAATGTATCATCTTCAAATTCAAAATCCTCATTAATATCTGCGGTAGCACCAGCTGCAGTTCCGCAGGCCATCAGCAGCGCTGCAAGCATTGCTGTCACTTTCTTCATTTTCATGACTATCATCCTCCTGTATTATTCATATTCCTTAAGGGATTTTCCCTCTCTGTATATACAGTGTAAGAAACCTCTTTCAGGTAACAGCTTTTTTAAAAAAAAATATCGCCTGATAATTTCAGACGGTAAGATGATATCCAAAAAACGCCGGTCATATCGGTATCACCGTATATGACCAGCGTTATATTTTTGTATTTACAGATTATTTCTTAAGAATGTCATCGATCTGCTTGATTTCTTCATATGTGAAGTCAAGCTTTTCAATACACTTAACATTTTCCACGATCTGCTCAGGCTTACTTGCACCTACAAGAACAGTTGCAACTGACGGCTTGAAGAGTATCCATGAAAGTGCCATCTGTGAAAGTGACTGACCTCTTGAAGCTGCGATCTCGTTGAGCTTGTTAAGGCGTTCGATCATTGCTGCATCAACAGTCTCTGCAGGAACTCTTGCACCTGAAACAGGACCACCGAGATACTTGTTTGTAAGAAGTCCGTTTGAAAGCGGTGAGAATACTGCAAGTCCGATTCCGTGTTCTTCTGAGAAACTGTCAAGTCCGTCTTCCTCTACCCATCTGTTGAGGAGTGAGTATGAAGGCTGATTAAGAACGAACGGTGTGTGAAGATCGTTAAAGATCTTGAGAATTTCTGCTGTCTGGAACTTGTTGTAGTTTGAGATACCAACATAAAGAGCCTTGCCCTGCTTTACGATATCATCGAGAGCAACAGCAGTTTCTTCAATCGATGTATTCGGATCAGCGATATGATGATAGAAAACATCAACATAGTCAAGACCCATTCTCTTAAGACTCTGGTCAAGAGATGCAATCAGATATTTTCTTGATCCGTTTCTTTCACCGTAAGGTCCCGGCCACATATCATAGCCTGCCTTGGTCGAAATGCAGAGTTCATCACGGTAAGCTCTGAGTCCGTTGTCAAGGATCTTACCGAAATTTTCTTCAGCTGAGCCGATATCAGGATCCCCGTAATTGTTGGCCAGGTCAAAATGAATTATACCGAGATCAAAAGCGGTATGAACCATCTTTTCCATGTTTGCGAAATCGTCCTTTGCCCCGAAATTCTTCCAGAGACCTAAGGAAACTGCTGAGAGTTTCAGTCCGCTTTTACCGCATCTGCGGTAGATCATATTATCGTACCTGTTTTCATTTGCCTTGAACATAACTTTTTTCTTCCCTTCTGTTATCATAATAGATTTATATTACCCTGCAGATAAACAAACTGCCTCTGAATATCTGCTGCCGGATACCAGTAAACGAAAATTTTTTCATTTACTGCTTAAGCAGGATAACCTGCTTTTATACTTATTTACCCTTCGGCGTTTACGATATACGCCATCAGTCTCATGCGGTCAAAAACGTTGACATTTCCGTCACCGTTAAGATCGGCACTGAGTCCTTCCGCGTTGTCGCAGAGAATGTATTTTACAAGCGCCAGCTCATCTGCCGCATTTACTGTACCGTCAAGATTTACGTCATAGTACATGTACGGATCTTCCGGAACACCTTCGGCTGAAAAGTCAACCATACCGTAAAGATCACACCAGCCGACATATCCGCCGTAGGAGAATTTGCCCCACTCGGTACCGTCCTCGTATCTGATCTCGGACATATTTAAAACCGTATTCTGCGGAACATTGAGGATGTCGCCGTATTCATTGCCCGGTCCGGCTTTCATGGTCTTGCGGCCCAGGAAAGGAACCATCCACGGTTCTCCGGCACCGTTTACAGCGCGTCTTTCGTCATATATATGATATGCAATGTTAAGGTCAACAGCATTCTCAGGAATAGAACTGATGCTTCCCTGACTTGAATACTGCCAGATCCTGCACATATCACTCTTGTCATAGTCATGAGGATCAGCATGTGCCTCAGGATACTGAGCGTACCAGATCTCATAACCGGCCTTGTCTATCTGATCTTTGTCAAGAAAATTTCTGTACCAGTTAAGGTTTGAATAAATACCTGTCTTGTAGCCCGCATCGCTGAGAATATTCATGCACGCAAGGGCGTAAGTTGTAAGAGTCTGCTTTCCGAGCGTAGTCTGCTCGTTTTCCTCAAGGTCTATATAAACCGGCATTTCCCACTGCTTGCCTTCAAGATAAGTCATAAACTGCTCAGCCGCTGCCTTGAATTCTTCAAGTGACATTGAACTGATATACAGGTAAGCACCGGTCTTGATGCCTGCTTTTCTTGTTCCTTCGTAGTATTTCTCAAATTCTGAGTCAATACCGTATCTTGTAGTTCCCGCACGCAGAATAACAAAACTCATGCCGTCATTCTTTATCTGATCCCAGTTTATGTTTCCCTGATATCTTGATACGTCAACACCGTATTCTTCTTCAGCGTGTACAGCAGGTAAAACTGTCTGGAAACCCATCACAGATGCAAGAACTGTGCTTATCAAACATTTTCTAAGTGAAAACCTCTTCACTCTCTGTATCACCTCGCTAAAAACTATGAATTCATTTTACCACATTTTCGTCAAAAAGTAAATGGTTTTTTGCATCCAATTTATAAAGAATGCAAAAAGATTTTTACATTCACTATAATTAAATCATTTATTTTGCCTTGCAGATCCGCAAACTACGTTTCTCCCTGCATATCGGCCAATAAAAAAACCACACAAAAGAATCGTAAATGACTCTTTTATGTGGTTATCTTAATGCAGTAACGCAGGCAGACATAATTCTTTACGTGTCCCCATTTAACATCAACAACTGCATAATAATCGTTTCCCTTTTCAAAAACCACCCCAAGGGTGTCAGTTTCATACAGAAGATTGAAGTCGGAATCGTAGATACTGTAGTAAATATCTTTCTCTTCCTCGTCAATAAAATCGCCCTTGTACTTCACGGCAATATTGTTATTGTCATCAATTACATCCGGCTTTTCCACTTCCACTGCCTCCGAAGCCAGTTCAGAAAGCGGTGCTATATCAAAATCAGTTATCTTGTCCTTGAAACATTTATTAAGTTTTTCTCCCTTGACCGAATGGCTTTCAGAATTGCCGTCAAGGGTACGTATCACACTGACCTCGCCGACATAATCGAGATCATGGTCTTTTCTGTCGAACACCTTTATAACGCCCCAAACGAAAAGGCCGATACACAGCATGATCAACACAAGCTTTCTCATGTTCTGCACTTCCCCTCTGTCCAATATCACAATCGTTTTATTAAATTATTATAACATGTATCCGTGTCAATTTCAAGGGGAAATGATTGTACGTATATTAAAAATGCCCTGCACGATATGTAGAAATCACGCAGGGCGTTTTGGTATATCTAACAAACATTTTTTATCAGTTCAGGATCTCAGCAATTTCTTCTTCTGGCACCCCAAGACTTCTGAGTTTTTCTGCATACCTTCTTCTCTGATCTTCAGCTTTTTTTACTGCTTCATCTCTATCCTTAACTGCTTCGTCAAGATTCTTTCTTGCTTCATCAAGATTTTTTCTAGCCTCATCGCTATCCTGTGTGTAGTACTTACTGATATTGCACATATTATCGACCACCTCACTGTATTCCCTTGTCATCTTTATACCGTATTCGTGTTCCAGTTCATCCTGCTTTTTCTCGGATTCCTTATTCTTATCGAAAACAACGCTGAGCATATCGATCATTTCATTACCGCATTTACCCGCATCGCCGTTGGTGTGCAGACCTACAAGGATAACGTCTGCCTTGTCGTAATCTGATAACGGAAGCTTGGCATTGCCAAGGATATTTTCCTCCACATAATGATATCTGTTGATCGTATTCACAAACTTTTTCGCAGGATTGATGCAAATCCAAATAGAATATACCTTTTTGATCTTGCCATATTCGGATTTTTCAAATTCAACGCCATACTGTGCTGAGATCATTCTCGCATCGTAGTAAATGCCTCTCGCTACCAGCGGATATCCCGGATAGAAATCGTTCTGTGCTTCAAGATTGATAATGACTTTTACTTTCTCTCCGTTCTTAGGAATGTACGCATTGAAACGCACATCATATGTAACTGAACCTTCATCAAGCGTCGAATCCTCAGTGCTGAGCAACTGAATCATTTCTGATACTTTCATCGGTTCAACGGTCACATCTTCTGCTTCATCAGAACCATCTTCGTCGCAGGTATTTCTGTGAACATGTATCGCTGCAACGATAGGATCATCAATTATACATTCATTTTTGATATACTCAATTGAATAATCAGCCAGTTCCGGAATGCATGCCTTAAGAATAAAAGCAGATATTACACGATATCCGAGCAGCACCTTTCCTCCCGCATCAAGATACGCTTTCTTATCAAGCTTTTTCAAAGCATGCCAGATCATCGTCCGTCTATTCATGTTTTTCTTCTTCCTCCTACATTATAACATTATCTTTAATGTTATTCAACCATTTTAATTTACTGCAGCAAGAATATTATACCATGGCAAATGTGAAATGTCAATACATGTTATAGGATTTTATGGATACTAATTTTCCTGTTAACGGTAGTGCTGATCATAACTATAGTGAACGCATAAAAGAAATTGAATTATGAATATTTGAAACTACATAAATTCCTAAGCTGTATATTTGGTTCAGACCATTC
>JBGUVZ010000462.1:0-2445 GCA_045220685.1 Oscillospiraceae bacterium
GCCTGACCGCACTGCAGATCAGTCGGCTCGTGTATATATTCTATCTTCAAATGTATTCTCCTTAAAATGTCGTTGCTCCATTTCAGAGCGGGTATATAGTTTTACAGACAAAAAAATTAGCTGTATTATAAAATACAGCTAATTCCTGAGCCGGAAATAATCTTTAATCAGACAGCTTCTTCAGTTTTCTTGTAGGATTCCTCCCAGTCATCGAAACGTTTCATTACTTCTGCAAGGGTGTCCTTAGTAATGTCAGGCATGTCGTCCTCTTTCAGATGAAGAGTTTCTGCTGCTTTACCAAATCCCTTTGTAACTGCATCGCGCATCACGGAAATCTTTTCAGGATCGTCTCCTGCAAGTGACATTGCCATGTCCATTATCCTTGTTGCTACAGCATCAACAGAGTAGAAACCGCCGTCAGAGATGGATTCCTTTGCTGCTTCGATATCCTCTGTGCTGAAGTGAAGAGAGATGTTCTTCGTAATGTCGCCTACTGAAAGGAACTCGGAATTGCCCTGTGACTGAAACATCTTTTCAATCATAGATACAAAAGCCTGGGTTCTCTGATCTTCCAGTTCCTCAATGGTCTTGGTTATTGACTCCTTTGAGTAGATACCGGTGTCAGTAGGTGCAACACTTTCCTGTCTTACAAACGTATCCTGTTTCTGCAGTGAAGATACTGCAGATTCTCCCGCGTTTGTAGTCGTACTGGACGTGCTTGAAGTCGAGGAAGACTTCCTTACACTTTTGACTTCAGATTTCGGATAGAAAGAGCTAATCTTGGTAGTATCGTTTATTTCCATGGATTTCCCTCCCCGTTATAGTGCAATCCTTTGCACTTTAAATTATACAGACGCAGTTATAGCAAGCCATACTCGTCGTACACTATATTCTTCGTCAGAAATCTTAGGAATTAAAGACCGAAAAGTCACAAAAATCTGTGAGGAAATTTGTGACTTTTTACAATTACTTTTTATGCGGCGGATTAGCCTTTGTTTCAAGAATAGCTCTTATGATTGGCTGATTTATATCAACATAATTGTTGTTAGCTATAAGGTCCTTCACTTCGGAAGGCTTTTTATATACGTATTCAGGTTTTACATTGTTGAGCACGTGGAGCATGATATGCTGTCTGCATTTTTCGCAGTTGCAGCATTTGAACTTCGCTATCATCTCAGTAAGCTTGGAGTAGAGGACCTCTTCAGTAACGTTGATGTAACGCGGATCATCACTGCGTACCGGAGCGGGAGCAGTCTGTACAGGTGCAGGTATTTCACGCTGAACAGGTACTTCCTGTGTATACTGCATCTGAGTCTGAACAGGAAACACACGTGTACTCTGATATGGCTGTGACTGCTGGATCTGGTCACGGTTCTGATGATAGTTCTGATAAGCCTGACGATATGTTCCGTTCGGAAAATCCGGTTCGCTGTTTCTTACAGGAGGAATATCCATTTCTTCATCCTGCATAGGTACTCTGTCCTTGAGTGCGTCAAGAACCTTTTCACGTATTTTGAATGTATCAGGTTCACTGCCTCTCGGACCCCTTGCTTCTGTACCGTTCTGATAATACTCATTGAAAGCATTGGTGGAGTAAGTAGGCATTATCTTGCTGAACATAAGTTCCTTGTTAATATTTCTTTTTGTTCTCCGTGTGTTAGTCATAACTGCCTCCGTCTAAATACTATAGAATGCCTCGTTCGATCAATTCCTCTGTAAGTGTTTTGAAATCTCTGATAGCAGCAACTCTGCGGTTGTATTCGGTTATGTCACATTGAAGTGACTGCGCTTCAGAGATAGCAGGACTGTTTCTGATTGCTGTTCTGAAAACAGGGATACTAAGCTTTCTTGAGACCAGCTGAGCCGTTCCCATTACTTCCTTGTGAAGTTTGGAACGTTTGTTGTAACGGTTTACGAGAACTCCGCCTATCTCAAGTTTTGGGTTGCAGGTAAGTCTTACGTGCTCGATAACGTCATATACCTTTGCAATGCCCTGAAGACTGAAAATGTCAGGAAGCATAGGCATGATAACGTATTTGCTGGCAGCAAGTGCGTTAACTGTAAGGACACCGAGACTTGGCGGCGAATCGATAAGAATGTAGTCGTAAAGATTCTTTACATCACCGAGAGCTTCCCTGAGAAGGAACTCTCTGTTTTTACCGGTATAGTCAAGTTCGATGGAGCTGAGAAGAATGTCAGATGGTATAACGTCAGATGTGTTGCAGCGCTGGATACAGTCAAGAGCGTTCATCTCTTTTTTGACTACGTCGTAGATAGTACGAACGTCTTCAGTTTCAGCACCAAGGCTGAATGAAAGATTGCCCTGAGGATCCATATCTATGGCGAGGACACGCCTTCCTAATTTATTTAATGTGGCTGCAAGGGCATTTACCGTTGTAGTCTTGCCGACTCCGCCTTTCTGAGTAATAACTGAAATAATTCTTG
>JBGUVZ010000463.1:0-3038 GCA_045220685.1 Oscillospiraceae bacterium
CCCTTTACCTTTACCATTTTAAGAAGAATGGTGAAAGAACCAAGTCCTGTTGAAGATACATATGATAACCCGCCGCAATTGAACAACAGATTAAAATAACCTGCACCAATTACCTTGGTAAGCTGCTTCTGGAAGAAAGATGAATTGTAGGTATCGATATATCCCTCCAGAACGACCATACAGCCGTTCTCAACACCTGGAATCTTATGCAAAGTGATTTTGAGAGAATCGTCCTTGTCACTATCAAAGCCTGAAACAATAGAATTATTTGATTCCATACAGTAAACTCCTTTGTAAATATTATAAATCACAAATTTTCATTTGTCTATTATAAAATTTTATTTTTGATAATTTTATTATTTCTACAAAATAGATTCTCTGGTCAAGCCAGAGAATGACATCAATAGAATGAACAGCTTAAAACTCGCTGCGGCCTCGGAAACTAAGAGAAAGCGTACGCTTATCAACATATTCGATATCGCCACCTACTGGCATTCCTGTGGCAAGACGGGTTACTTTTGGCGGCTGCGGCAAATTCAATTCCGAAATCATCTTATTAAGATAGAGCGCTGTAGTATCCCCTTCTACTGTCGGATTTGTAGCTATTATGATTTCTGATATAACGTCTGCACCGCCATTTGCGCCATTTTTAATTCTGGCAAGCAAGGGTTGAATAGAAAGCTGCGCTGGTCCAATTCCTTCAAGTGGACAAAGTAATCCACCAAGAACATGATACATACCTTTATATTCACCATAAGCCTCTATAGTAGATACATCCTGTGGTTGTTCAACAACACAGATTTGAGTTGCATCACGAAGCGGATTTGAACAGATTGGACATGGATCTGTTTCTGTCCAGGTACCGCAAACTGAGCAAGGTTTTATTCGTTCCTGAAGATGACCAAGATTCTGAGCAAACTTTTGAACATAAGTGGCATCCTGTTTTAAAAGCCAGTTTACCATGCGGACTGCACTTTTTTTACCGATACCTGGGAGACGAGAAAAATTACTGGTTAGTTCATCAAATGCGTTCATTAATTAAAGTCCAAACTGGCCGAGATCAAGACCACCGAGCAGTGAACTTGATTTTGCTTTTATCTGTTCCTGAACATTATCTACTGCATTTTTGTGAGCAGAAACAATCAAATCTTCGAGCATCTGAACGTCACGGTTATCAACACAAATAGGATCGAGTTTAATTCCAATCATTTCAAACTTGCCGTTGAGTGTAACTGTAACCATGCGTCCACCAGAAGAGCCTTCTGCACGGATATCAGCAAGCTCCTGCTGAAGTTTTTCTGACTGTTCTTTAATTGCCTGTGTGTTTTTAAGCAATTCAAACGGATTCATTTTTTACATCCTCCCTGCAACGATTGTTCCTTTAAAGGCGTTTACAAGAATATTTACCTGAAGCGGAATTTCCACCGGTGCGGTATTTTCCTGTGATTTTGCTTCTTTAAGGGTTACGTTGAATTTCATTGGTCGACCACAGGCATTTGAAAGCTCTGCGGCTATCACATCTTTTTTCTTTTCTATTAAATTAAGGTCGTAAGAGGTCTCGACGGTTGTATTAACGGAATCGTCGCTAACTACCCACAAGCCTGTTTTTTCTACATTTGATGCAGCAAAGCCATCTGTAACTGCAAGATTTGCTGTAATCTGTCCGCGAAGCTGTGCAATTGAAATTGTCTGACCCGTAGCGGTTACAAGCGTATCCTGCAACTGAACTGGAGCCGACTGCATTCCTGTATCTGAAGCAGTATTTTCATATTCTTCGGCCTGCTCAGAAAAATCAGCCTCTACCGGGTAATAATCATCATCCGGAGGGGCATCCATATTGGACCAGCCATCATCACCCTCTTCTGCATCTGGATTTTCTGAATAACCTGTTGCAGACGAAGGAATATCCACCGTAGGCACAACCTGACCATCGTCGGTTACATTTTCCTGAGGAATATGAAGTTTTAGACGCTCGTCAAGTTCTGCCGGATGAGCATTTTCTGCCATTGGAGCAGCCACTGATTGTTCAGGCGGCAGTGGACCGCCATTAAGAAAAGGGTTTGGATTATCTCCATCACCCGAGCCACCAGGGCTACCCGGGTCACCCGTATCATCATCAGAAATACCAGCCTGCTCTTTTGCAATGAGTTCATCAAGCATAGAAAGTCGTGGCATTCCAGCAGGAATTGGATTCATGCCGGCTGGAGTTGACTGAGTTTTCTGAGCTGGTTGAGTCTGCTGGGGAACTGGCTGAGCTGCAGGTTGATTTGACGGCATCTGCTGAACAGACTGCGCAGTATGTGCCGCTGTTGCAGCAGGTGTACTCACAGGTGCTCCCATCAGTAAGCCCTGAGCCGCATCAATTGCCTTTTTAACTTCTGCGTTAGAAACATAACTTCCAAGCCAGCACAAACGGCTGAATGCAAGTTCAAGTTCATAACGTGGAGAAAGTGAATAGCGGATATCGCGGTAAAGCTGTAAATATATAGAAAGAGCTCTTTCAATCTGAACAGTATTCCAGGCACCGAGCACAACATTGCTGTAACGCTCTGCACTATTACCAAGAAGCGACTCTTTTTTTACTCCATGCTTTATAAGCAGAAGGCTTCGCAAATAATCCGCACTATTGGAAATCAGCTGTTCAATTGAAACACCAGCCTGAAGGAACTCATCCAGAAGACCAATTACATCAGCAGTACGGTTCTGAGCACAAGCTTCAAAAACAGTGTTCAAACGGTCAATTCCAACAAGGCCAAGCTTATCGCGGATTTTTTCATATGTAATGTGACCATCACTGAATGCTACAACCTGATCAAACAGAGTGTAAGCATCGCGCATAGAACCTGTAGATTCACGTGCAATCCAGAAGAGAGCTTCATCATCAGCTTGAATTCCAAGTTCAGCTGCAGCATCGGCAAGACACTGTTTAACCTTATCAATTGCAACAAGACGGAAATTGAACTGCTGACAGCGTGACTTGATAGTTGCAGGCACCTTCTGAAGTTCAGTAGTAGCAAAAATGAAAATTACATATGGAG
>JBGUVZ010000464.1:0-12715 GCA_045220685.1 Oscillospiraceae bacterium
TTCAGCCATTGATGAATATACATGCGGTGATGATCTTTCAGACAGTGACAGTAATTATGATATTATTTTTCTTGACATAGAAATGCCGGGTATAAGCGGCATTGAAACAGCTGAGAAGCTAAGGGGAAACGGCTCCGATGCAGATATCATCTTTCTTACAAGTCATGTGGAGTTTGTTTATGAAGCCTTTAAGGTAAGAGCGTTCCGTTTCCTTCAGAAACCTATAGACCATGAAAAGTTTACTGAGGCTTTTAAGAACGCTGAGCTCAACCGCAGTGCCATGGAAAAAGTAGTGGTCGAATTCCGCGGAGCAGTAGCTGAGATCTATACAGAAAACATAGTTTATATCGAGTCATCCGGCGAGGGCACCTATGTCCACGACGCCAGAGGCAACTATTATCCGTCTTCAGCTTCGCTTAAGGAATGGGTGGAAAAGCTCGACAGTGAACTCTTCTACAGAATACACAAGACGACTCTTGTTGCCATGAAGTATGTAACTTCATTTGACAAGGGTGTGGTGAAGCTTTCCGGCTACAACGATGATTTTCCGGTAGCCCGTAGGAGCATACAGCCATTCCGCACTGCGTATTTTGATTTTATAAAGAATAATGCAAGGATGATGTGAGAGACCAATGTACAATACAATACCTGAGTTTTCGGTGGCTGTTATTCTTGAAGCTCTGAAACTCATAATAATGATGTGCGGTATTTTTAATTTTTCTATAAAAAAGGAAAAGAAATGGCCGTTTGTTTCTCTGGGAGTTGCGGTTTGCCTGATTTCACTTTGTGTTGCCGTACCATTGTTATTACACGTTGATCCGACAATAGGAGTAGATAAAGAGGTATTTCGTGCTTGTTATGCTGAACGTCCTGTTGCTGCTCTCATGTCGGTAATATTCAGCCTTAACTCTATGTCTCTTCCTCTTACTGTGCTTTTTTCAGTATTGCACCTGATCACAGGTAAAAAGAAAATACTTTTGCTTTTTCTCAGTGAGTTATCGATTGGTGTTATTGATGAGATAGTGCATGCTGGTGCATGCAGAATTTTTAACACAGAATACAGTGATTATTATCTTCTTACAACTTCAATGACGATAATAATACTTGCTTTACCGGCGTATATTATTCACGGCAAGAAAAAGAAGGGGCTCGATTATCCTGTCAGAAAAATGGGTGCTTTCTATCTGATAATGCTCGTTATAGCTCAGCTGCTTGTATTATACTATGCCAGCTCGCTTCATAATTCGTTCGGAATAAAACGTACTTATCTGTCATATGCTATAGCAGTTATTATTATGATCGAAGGTGCAATGATTTATACTTCAAGCCGTAAGGACTATTATTACAACCTTTCGGTAATGAATCAGAAAATGCTTGATGTTCAGGAAAGCTATTATATGAAACTGCTCGCACATCAGGATGAGTTAAGAAAATTCAGACATGATCTGAATAATCACCTTATAAGTGTGGAAGCTCTTATTGATGAGGGAAAGTACGATGAAGTAAAGAATTATTTTTCTGAAGTAAAAGGTATCTTTACAAGCAGTAACCCTGAAGTAAAAACCGGCAACACTATAGTTAGTGCCATTGCCAGTGACTATATTGCGAAATATCCTGAAGTAAAGCTTAACTGGAACGGTATGTTTCCAGATGAGCTTACTATTTCAAATACAGATATATGCACCATGTTTTCAAATGTTCTTGGAAATGCGTTTGAAAATTCAGACAAGTGCAAAGACGATAAAACTGTTGATGTAACAGTTGAAACAATTTCCAACAGCATGATCGTTACAGTAAGAAATACAGTAGCAGAAAAGGCTGTGATGAAGAACGGAGCTTTTGTTACCTCAAAAGCAGACAAAAACAGTCATGGTTTAGGGACACAGAATATTAAGAAATGCGTCGAATTAAACAACGGTATGGTTGAATATAAATTCGATGAAAGTATGTTTGAAGTTAAAATCATTCTGCCTAACGCCATGAAGGTGTTCTAATCAGATTTTACGAATTTTTCACTGACCAGACGGACTAATTCCGGCTCAGTCCTCTGGTTTGCTTATGGATATAATAAAAAGTTTAAGAAAAAGCTGATATATTTGCAGACAGGAGTTTTTTAATTAATATGTTGCTTCCCTGTACTTGTGATCAGCTTCAGACAGTGTTTTTCCAGTGTTATTGTAACGCAAAGGAGTGATTAATGAATGTACGAATTTATGTTATGCAGTATAGGAATTTTCGATTGGCTTAATTTATTCATGGGTTGATATCTGATTTAAATGGGAAACTTGCCGGAAAACCATTTGATCACTGAACAGCAAAAACCATGAAAAGAGTAATCGAATGCCTGAAAGAAAAAAGAAAAAAGTTCTGATCTCAAAAGATTTCAGAGCTTTTTTCTTTTTTAAATCTCCTAAATTAATCCAAAAAACGACCGTTCACACGCTATAGCCTACCGTTCACCCAAAACCTATTGCTTTTACAATACGCCTGTGGTAGACTAAACATAGGGTCAGTAATGACTTAGCGGCCAAGGGGACTGAGCCGGATCCCCTTTAGCCGCATCAAAAAATGACATCTTCAAAGAAAATAAATAAATTAAAATGGAAAAAGGTTCTGAACATAAAAAGTCAGGGCTTTTTTTCATTCATGTGAAATGGTTTTCAGAATTTAAAGTTCCATATAAATCCAAAAAATGACCGTTCACACGCTATAGCCTACCGTTCACCCAAAACCTATTGAAACAGAACTTCAACTGTGTTAAACTAAAATTAAAGATAATGGGGTATATCTTTGTTTGATTTGTATGATTGAAGGATACATTCTGAAAGGGGAGAAAGTGATTAGTATGAAAAAATTGTCATTAATTTTGTTAGCACCGGTATTCATGAATATCGTAACATTTGTAAGAACTTTTCTGTACGATCCGGTGATCATGTTTGCGATCTCATTTATGCTTTTCTTTGTTTCACTTTATGCTGACCTTGGTAAGGGTCAGGGCAGAAAGTGGAGACTGATCGCAGTTATTGATTTAATAGCAACAGGGGTACTTATGATATGTGCTTTCTGCAATGCTGAGCACATGATACACATTTCGCTTATGCTTATTCTGGCTGCTGCCTGCTCGCTTGTAATTTTCGGGTGCGTAAGGAAACAGTCTGCAAAAATATAATAAGCCGCTGCCGCGGTTCGGTTTATACCGGACCACGGCTTTTTGCTTTTAAATGGACAGCCCGCCGGGAAGTTTTGCAAGTCTGCCGAATTTACCGGTGGGAATTTATTCATTGTTTCAATGAATATTTAAAGAAAAATGAATAAATATACAGTCTCTATTGACTTTTAAATTCAAAGGTTTATAATTGAAATATATCATTATTATAACGATCAACGGAGGTTATCATTATGGCAACAAAAGATATAAAAAAAGTCGTTCTTGCATACTCAGGCGGACTTGATACTTCTATCATCATTCCGTGGCTCAAGGAAAACTACAACAACTGCGAAGTAATCGCTGTTTCAGCTGACGTTGGACAGGGAACAGAACTTGACGGTCTCGAGGAAAAGGCTATCAAGACTGGTGCTTCAAAGCTTTACATAGAACACATCACAGAAGAATTCCTCACAGATTACGTATTCCCAACAGTTCAGGCTGGTGCTGTTTATGAAAACAGATACCTTCTCGGTACTTCTTTCGCAAGACCTATCATTGCAAAGAGAATTGCTGAAATAGCTGTTAAGGAAGGCGCAGACGCTATCTGCCACGGATGTACAGGTAAGGGTAATGACCAGGTTCGTTTCGAACTCGCTATCAAGGCATTTGCTCCTGACATGAAGATCATCGCTCCTTGGAGAGAATGGACAATCAAGTCAAGAGACGAAGAGATCGACTACGCTGAAGCTCACAACATCCCGCTCAAGATCAACCGTGAAACAAACTACTCAAAGGACAAGAACATCTGGCACCTTTCACACGAAGGTCTTGATCTCGAAAGTCCTGCAAATGAACCACAGTACAACAAGCCAGGATTCCTTGAACTCGGCGTTTCACCTGAACAGGCTCCTGACAAGCCAACATACATCACTCTTACATTTGAAAAGGGTATTCCTGTTGCTCTTGACGGCAAGAAGATGGGTGCTACAGAACTCGTTTCAGCTCTTAACAAGGTTGGCGGCGAAAATGGTATCGGTATCGCAGATCTCGTTGAAAACAGACTCGTTGGTATGAAGTCAAGAGGCGTTTACGAGACACCAGGCGGTACAATCCTTTACCACGCTCACGAAGTTCTCGAAACAATCACACTCGACAAGGAAACAGCAAGAATCAAGCAGCACCTCGCTGTTAAGTTTGCTGACGTTGTTTACAACGGCCAGTGGTTCACACCATTAAGAGAAGCTCTCTCAGCTTTCGTAACAGAAACACAGAAGACAGTTACAGGTGACGTTAAGCTCAAGCTCTACAAGGGCAACATCATCAACGCAGGCGTTACTTCACCATACACACTCTATGATGAAGAAGTTGCTACATTCGACGAAGATGAAGTTTACAACCAGAAGGATGCAGAAGGCTTTATCAACCTCTTCGGTCTTCCTACACTTGTTAAGGCTAAGCTTGATGCTAAGAGAAACAAGTAATTGCGTTATTAATCTCTAAAGTATTTTATACCAGTATAAAAGGGCGGGCGGTTAAGTTCGTCCGCCTTTTATTTTTATTTATGTTATCCTGATTTTGAGGGAGGTTTTTTGAAATGGACGAGATCAAAACATATCAGCATAAAGTAGGCGAAAAGCTCAGACTTTCCGAAGACAGTATACCGGATGCAGAATTTGTCACAGTCAATCTCGAAAGAGCAGAGTTCAACAGTGTTAATCTTTCCACGGTAACTTTCACGAAAGCGAATATGGAATGTGCCGTATTCAAGGAAGTCGATCTTAACAGCTGTGCGTTCCAGGATGCTTATCTTGACAACAGTACGATCCTTTCATCCAGCTTTGCCAAGGCAGTCATCGAGAATGTAAACATGGAAGCTGCCAAGTTTACAGGACTTAATATGTCCAGAGCAATGTTCAAGGGAGTAAACTTCAAGGAAACCAAATTTACAGAGGTATCACTTGATGACTCACAGCTCTTTTATTCAGATATGCAGAATGCGTCATTTGAAAAAATCGTCCTCACAGGATCAAAGTTCACAGAGTGCAATCTCACGGATGTTGAGATCACAGAATGTGAAACTGACGGCCTTAAGATAGACGGCATCGATATCGGAGCTGTACTGAAGGCCATAAAAGAAAAGAAAATTGATGTAGATAAACTTATCAATGGTTGATCAAGAAAGGTGTGTAGCTACTGATGGCAAAAATGTGGGCCGGAAGATTTTCAAAGGAAGTCGATGAAACAGTAAATGCTTTCAATTCATCAATTTCCTTTGACGGAAGAATGTACAGACATGATATACAGGGAAGCATAGCTCATGCAACTATGCTCGGTAAGTGCGGGATCATTCCTGAGGAAGACAGCGTAAAGATCATTAAGGGACTTCGCGAGATCCTCGATGACATCGAGTCAGGCAAGCTTGAACTCGATATGACAGCTGAAGATATTCACATGTTCATCGAAGCGGAACTTACAAAGAGATACGGCGACACAGGAAAGAGACTTCATACATCACGTTCAAGAAACGACCAGGTCGCTGTTGACATAAGACTTTACCTCAGAGACGAGATCGAAGAGATAAGAAAGCTTACAGCTGAACTCGTAAAGGGTCTCTGTGAAATAGCTGAAAAGAATACAGACACTATCATGCCGGGATACACTCATCTTCAGAGAGCACAGCCGATAACTCTTGCACATCACATGATGGCATACGGCCAGATGCTCTTAAGAGATCTTTCAAGACTCGCAGACACTGCAGAGAGAATGAATGTTAATCCTCTCGGAAGCTGCGCTCTTGCCGGTACTACATATCCTATAGACCGTTTCATGACTTCAGAGCTCCTTGGTTTCAGAGAACCTATGGTAAACAGTCTTGACGGTGTATCAGACCGTGACTTCTGCGTTGAACTTGCGTGTGCACTTTCACTTCTTATGACTCATCTTTCAAGATTTTCAGAAGAGATCATTATGTGGTGTTCATGGGAATTCAAGTTCATCGAACTCGATGATGCCTATGCAACAGGCTCTTCAATCATGCCGCAGAAGAAGAATCCGGATATTACAGAACTTATCAGAGGCAAGACAGGCCGCGTAACAGGCGACCTCGTAACACTTCTTTCAATGCTCAAGGGTCTTCCGCTTGCATACAACAAGGATATGCAGGAAGACAAGGAAGCTATTTTCGATGCCATCGACAATGTTAAGCTCTGCCTTAAGACTTTCATTCCGATGATCGGCACAATGAGAATCAATAAGGAAAATATGCGTAACGCAGCAGCAAGAGGATTTATCAATGCTACTGACTGTGCAGACTACCTCGTTAAGAAGGGCATGCCTTTCCGTGATGCATACAAGATCACAGGACAGCTCGTTGCTCTCTGCATTGAAAAGAACGAAACACTTGAAACACTTCCTCTTGAAGAATATAAAAACTTTACTGACCTTTTCTCGGAGGATGTTTACGATGCCATCAGTCTTGAGACCTGCGTAAATCAGAGAAATTCCTACGGCGGTCCTTCACCTGAGGCTGTAAAGGTACAGATAGAAAAGACAAAGGCTTCACTTGCTGAGGCGATGTCATGATGAACCGCAAAAACATCATTTCAGTTTTCCTGATAAGCCTTGCAGGCGTGTTCGTCTGGTTTATCGGATTTCTGGTTATCATGATGCTCAAGTTTGAAAACTCACCGCAGGTAAACAAGGTGTGGCTCATACTTACCTTCGGTGCCACAATGGTTTTCAGCGTCGTTAAGAACATAAAGGACGACGATAAGGAAACTGACAAAAAGGATAAAAAGAAAGGTGAATAACGTTGGCAGTTAAAGTATATATCGACGGTCAGGAAGGTACTACCGGACTTCGCATTATCGAAAGATTCAGCGGAAGAAATGATATTGAACTTCTTAAAATAGATGAAGACAAGAGAAAGGACCCTGAGGAGAGAAAGAAGCTTATAAACAGCTCGGACTTTACTTTCCTTTGTCTTCCTGATGCTGCTTCCATTGAAGCAGTTTCATTTGTTGAGAATGATCATGTAAGAATTCTCGACGCTTCAACAGCTCACAGAACAAACGACAACTGGGTATACGGTTTCCCGGAACTTTCTTCTTCACAGCGTGAAAAGATAAAGACTACAAAAAGACTTGCAGTTCCTGGCTGCTATGCAAGCGGATTTATTTCACTTGTAGCTCCTCTTGTAAGTGCAGGCATCATGCAGAAGGATTTCCCTGTATTCGCATACGCTACTTCAGGATACAGCGGAGCAGGCAAGAAGGCAATTGCTGTTTACGAGGGCGCTGACAAGCCATATGAATTTAACAGCCCGAGACAGTACGCTCTTACACAGTCCCACAAGCATCTTCCGGAAATGCAGAAGATCTCAGGACTTTCAGTAAAGCCAATGTTCAATCCTATTGTCTGCGACTACTACAGCGGAATGGTTGTTTCAGTTCCGATACAGACAAGACTTCTCGAAAAGAAGTGCGGAATAAATGATATCTACGAAGCTCTTGCAAAGCACTACGAAGGACAGAAAATGGTTTCAGTAATGTCTATGGGCGGAACAGCAGAACTTCCGGACGGATTCCTTGCTTCCAATACTCTCAGCAATCACGACAGAATGCAGATTTTTGTATTCGGAAACGATGATCAGGTTCTCCTCTGCTCACGTCTTGACAATCTCGGCAAGGGTGCGTCAGGTGCGGCAGTACAGTGCCTTAACATCATGATGGGTATCGACGAAGCTACAGGACTTAACATATAACAGTGACAGTCGCATCTGAACATTTTCAGAGCGCGATAGAACTGCATATTGAAATATAAAGAGGTAATTACAATGCCAGATTTTAATATACTCGAAGGCGGAGTTACAGCTCCGAAGGGATTTCAGGCTGCTTCTGCAGCAGCAGGGATCAAGTACAAGGGACGTACCGACATGGCCCTTGTGTACAGTGATGCGCCATGCGTTACAGCAGGTGTTTACACAACAAACGTAGTAAAGGCTGCTCCTGTTTTATGGGACAAGGCTATTACCGATTCAGATAAGAAGGTAAGAGCCGTTGTAGTAAATTCAGGTATAGCAAATGCCTGCACAGGCAAACAGGGACTCGACATCTGCAGAGTTACAGGTGAAGCTGTCGCTGAAATAACAGGAGACACAGCTGAAAGCGTTCTCGTAGGTTCCACAGGTGTTATCGGCATGAAGATAGATCCTGCAAAGATCACAGCAGGCGTAAAGGAGCTCATGTCAAAGAAGGCTTACGGTAAGGATGCCGGTACAGAAGCTTCAAAGGCTATCATGACAACAGATACTATCAACAAGGAAATTGCTGTTTCATTTGAAATAGGCGGCAAGACAGTAACAGTCGGCGCAATGAGCAAGGGTTCAGGCATGATTCACCCTAACATGTGTACAATGCTCGGCTACGTTACAACAGACGCCGTTATTGAAAAGAAGCTCCTTCAGGAGGCTCTTTCCGACGTTGTAAAAGATACATTCAACATGATCACAGTTGACGGCGACACATCAACAAACGATACTCTTCTCGTTCTTGCAAACGGTCTTGCTGAAAATCCGGCAATAAATGCAAAGGACGAAAACTATAAGCTTTTCCGTGACGCACTTTACTATGTCTGCGAATATCTCGCAAAGAGAATGGCAGGCGACGGCGAAGGCGCAACAGCTCTCTTTGAAGCAAAGATCATCAACGCAAAGTCAAAGGAAGACGCGAAGATAATGGCACGTTCAGTTGTGGGCTCAAACCTTTCAAAGGCTGCTATCTACGGCCACGACGCAAACTTCGGACGTTTCCTCTGCGCAATGGGATATTCCGGCGCACAGTTTGACCAGAATGACGTTCAGCTTTATTTCGAAAGTGCTGCCGGTAAGATGATGGTCTTCGACAAGGGCGATCCGGTTCCTTTCGAAGAAGAGGAAGCTACAAAGATTCTTTCAGAAAAGGCTGTTACTATCCTCATCAACATGAATGAGGGTACAGAAAGTGCTACAGCCTGGGGCTGCGATCTTACATATGATTACGTAAAGATCAACGCTGACTACAGAAGCTGATACCATAAAATACACTCTGATTTATTCATAAATGAGCACGGATCTGATCCTTGCGCTCAGCATAATAATTTTTACGAAAGATGGTTAGTAAATTGGAAACTATAGAAAACAGTGTTCGTTCACAGATACTCATTGATGCACTTCCTTACATTCAGAAGTACAATAACAAGATCGTTGTCGTTAAGTACGGCGGAAACGCAATGACAAACGATGACCTCAAGCAGGCTGTTATGAGTGATATAGTTCTTCTTTCACTCGTAGGCGTAAAGGTTGTTCTCGTTCATGGCGGCGGCCCTGAAATAAGCGATATGCTCAAGAGACTCAACATTGAAAGCAAGTTCATCGGCGGCCTCAGATATACTGACAAGGAAACTGTTGATGTTGTAAAGATGGTTCTCGCAGGCAAGCTCAACAAGGAACTTGTTGCACTTCTCACAGCTCACAAGGGTACAGCGATCGGTCTCTGCGGTATCGACGGTCAGATGCTCGTTGCTGAAAAAGTACAGTCTGAAGAAGATCTCGGATTTGTCGGCGACATCACAAAGGTAAATACAAAGATCATTACAGATGCTCTTGACAACGGATATATTCCTGTTATCGCTACAGTAGGAAGCACACCTGACGGCCAGACAATGAATATCAATGCTGATACAGCTGCTTCAAGAATAGCGTCAGAACTCGGCGCTGAAAACCTCATCCTCATGACAGACATTGCTGGTCTTCTCAAGGATAAGGATGATCCTTCAACACTTATCCCTTCAGTAAATGTAAGTGATGTTCCTTATATGAAGAGACAGGGCATCATCTCAGGCGGTATGATTCCTAAAATCGAATGCTGTGTTGAGGCTGTAAGAAGAGGTGTGAACAAGACTGTTATCATCGACGGCAGAGTTCCTCATTCAATTCTTATCGAGCTCCTTACAAACGAGGGCATTGGTACACAGTTTACCTGATGCCTTTATGAAATAAATGAAAGGTAAATTACAATGACTACAATAGAAAAATTCAACGACAGCGTAATGCATACCTACGGCCGTTACGATCTCGTGATGGAATCAGGCAGCGGACGCGAAGCTGTTGACGAAAACAATAAAAAATATATCGACTTCGGAAGCGGTATAGGAACCAATTCACTTGGCTACTGCGACGAAGAATGGGCTGATGCTGTATGCAAGCAGGTGCGCAGCATTCAGCATACATCAAACTACTACTACACAGCTGTTCAGGCTGAATTTGCAAATAAACTTTGCAAAACTACAGGCTATGACAAGGTGTTCTTTGGAAACAGCGGCGCCGAAGCTAATGAATGCGCTATCAAGATAGCTCGTAAGTACAGCTTTGACAAGTACGGAAAGAGCCGCAGCACAATAATCACACTTGTGAACTCATTCCACGGCCGTACAATGGCTACTCTTTCAGCTACAGGACAGGATGTTTTCCATAACTACTTCTTCCCGTTCCTCGAAGGTTTCGTTCACACACCGGCAAATGATATCGAAGCACTTAAGAAATGTGCAGACGATACAGTATGTGCTGTTATGATCGAAATGGTGCAGGGCGAAGGCGGCGTTGTAAAGCTTGACGAAGACTTTGTTAAGTCAGTACGTGCTATCTGTGACGAAAAGGATATCCTCATGATAGCTGATGAAGTTCAGACAGGTGCAGGACGTACAGGTAAGTTCCTCGCTTCTGAACATTTCGGCGTAAAGCCTGATATAACAACAATGGCGAAGGGTATTGCAGGCGGTATCCCGATAGGTGCATGCCTTGCTGCAGAAAAATGCTCATCCGTTCTTGTTCCTGGTACACACGGTTCCACATTCGGCGGAAATCCGATAGCATGTGCAGGCGGAAATGTAGTTGTTTCACGTGTATCTTCTCCTGAATTCCTTGCAGAAGTACAGAAGAAGAGTGAATATATCTTCGATAAATTATCAAAGATGAAGGGTGTAGCTTCAGTAAGCGGTCTCGGTCTTATGATCGGCATCGAACTTACAGAAAAGAAAGCAGCTGATGTTGTAAAGGCTGCTCTCGACAAGGGACTCCTTCTCCTTACAGCCAAGACAAAGGTTCGTCTTCTCCCTCCTCTTACAATAACATACGAGGAGATAGATGCAGGACTTAAAATAATTGAAGAATTACTTGCAGAATAAACACAGAAAGGAAGAATTAAAAGATGAAACATTTACTCACCATGATGCAGTTAAGCAAGGAAGAGATAATCGACCTTCTTAATCTTGCAGACCAGCTCAAATACGAACTCAAGCACGGCATCCCGCATCCGCACCTTAAGGGAAAGACTCTGGGTATGATATTCCAGAAGGCTTCAACACGTACACGTGTTTCCTTTGAAACAGGTATGTACCAGCTCGGCGGTTATCCTCTTTTCCTTTCCTCAAACGACCTTCAGATTGGCCGCGGCGAACCGGTACAGGATACAGCACGAGTTCTCTCACGTTATCTTGACGGTATCATGATCAGAACTTTCGAACAGAAGGAAGTTGAGGATCTTGCAAAGTACGGCTCTATTCCGATAATCAATGGTCTTACAGACTACTGCCACCCATGTCAGGTACTTGCTGACCTTATGACAGTACGTGAATTCAAGGGCAGCTTTGACGGCCTTAAGATGTGCTACATCGGCGACGGAAACAAC
Organism: Oscillospiraceae bacterium; assembly: GCA_045220685.1. Classification (GTDB taxonomy): domain Bacteria; phylum Bacillota; class Clostridia; order Oscillospirales; family Ruminococcaceae; genus HUN007. Next base: position 11,872 of record JBGUVZ010000464.1, read on the forward strand.
ATGGCTAACTCACTTATCACTGGTTTCCTCAAGGTAGGCATGAGCGTTTCAGTTGCATGCCCTGATGATTATCAGCCAGCTGACACAGTTCTTGAATATGCACGTTCAACAGGACGTTTTACAATGACAAACAAGCCTCTTGAAGCAGCTCAGGGTGCTGACGTTCTCTTAACAGACGTTTGGGCGTCAATGGGTCAGGAAGGCGAAGCTGAAAAGAGAAAGATAGCATTTGCCGGTTACCAGATCAACGACGAGATCATGGCAGCAGCAAACGAAAAAGCTATGGTTCTCCACTGCCTCCCTGCACACCGTGAAGAAGAAATCACAGAAAAGGTATTCGAGGCTCACGCAGACGAGATTTTCGAAGAAGCAGAAAACCGTCTCCACGCTCAGAAGGCAGTTATGGTCAAGCTCATGGCAGACTAAGTTTATACTGCGTTTTATAATTACCCCATCGGTACTAAACCGGTGGGGTTTTATGTTTATTTAAAGTGTATACGTTGCGGAAGAGTACTTGTCTACATAAATTACGTCATGTCTTTTTATAAACTGTTGAAGATTAACAAAGCGAAAAAAATCAAAAAAAACTGTTGACAGAGGCTTGATTACGTGGTATAATAATAAAGCTGTCGGACGAGGGAATGCCTCACAAGACAAGCAAATAAGTATCTTGAAAATTGAACAATGCACTAAATAAACCCTTGAAGATTCTTTGAGATTTCTCGAAAAGAATTATTTAAGAAGTCAAGCGGAAGACAAAAAATCTGCAAGCTAAGTATTCTATTTTAGAGTACAGGATAGGTAATAAGCCGAAAGGCTATTATAGAACTTTTATAAAGAGTTT
>JBGUVZ010000465.1:0-3311 GCA_045220685.1 Oscillospiraceae bacterium
GCGCAGAGGGTGGGATTCGAACCCACGTGACCGTTAAGTCAAACGGTTTTCAAGACCGCCTCGTTATGACCGCTTCGATACCTCTGCGTGTGTCAGCTTTATTATTATATCACGCAGAGATCCAATTGTCAAGACTTTTTTTCAAAAAAATCACGCAGCTTCCATGAAGGAAACTGCGTGAATGAAATTTTACATGATTACGACACGTGCATCTGTGCTGAACGGTCTGTTTTTAGTTACGGCAGTTTATACTGTCGGGCAGGCGTTTTCGATGAATTCTGCAACGTCCGTGTACGGCATAGGTTTGCCGAACAGATATCCCTGTACCAGTTCACAGCCGATATTCTGCAGGAACTGTACCTGCTGCGGGTATTCAACGCCTTCGCATACAACACGTATGTTGATGTTGTGAGCCATGTTTGTAATCGACTTTATGATCTCGGCAGGCTTTTTCTCGATAAGGTTTTCAGTTAAGAATGTCTTGTCTATCTTCAGCGAATCAACCGGAATATCCTTTAGGAAGTTGAGAGTCGAGTAGCCTGTTCCGAAGTCGTCCATTGAAATGCGGAAACCGCAGTCGCGTAGCTCGGAAAGAACAGAAATAGTTTCACCGAGATTATTGACATAAGCGCTTTCAGTTACTTCAAGTTCAATGTACTTAGGCGGTATATTGTACTTGCCTGTAAGCGCTAAGAGTCTTCTGACATAGCCTTTTTCATGTATGGTTATCTGTGACTGGTTTATCGCTATTGGGAGGACGCGAAGATCTGCGTCGAGCCTGCGGCGGATATATGAGCACATCTGTTCAAGTACACAGAAGTCTATGTCACTGATAAATCCGTTTTCCTCGCATACATCAATGAACTTGTCAGGAGTCAGAAGTCCTCTGACAGGATGATTCCAGCGTACCAGAGCCTCCATGCTGACATATTCACGGTTGAGTATGTCATACTGCGGCTGAACGAATGTGCAGATCTGGCCGGTGCGGCAGGCGTTCTGGATCTCGCTTAGGATCTCGTATTTGTGGAATTCCTCGTTGTACATGGTCGGTTCAAACTGAACGCGAACACTGCCTTTCTTTTTCTTGGCATTCTCATGAGCGAGTATTGAGCAGTCAACGAGCTGTTCAAATTCCGTGTCTCTGTTCGAGTCATCTATCTGTACAAAGCCTGCAGCAAACTGTATCTCGCTGCCTTCAAGTATATTAAGTTTCTGAAGTCTGTAGTTTATTTCTTCCATTCGGCGCATTACAGCATATGTGTCATGTACACGAGTGAGAATGAGAAAGTTGTCGGCAAAAATTCGTGTAAAGTATTCGCCTGGTTTCAGAAATTCCTGAAGCATAGCGCAGATCTCCTTTAAGATCTTGTCGCCTTTTTCATATCCGAGAATGTGGTTTATATTACGGAACTGCTTGATGTCTGCATTGTAGAGATGATAGGTTGTACCAGACTGTTTTACGGCTTTTGCTGCTCTTGCCTTGAAATCGGTGAGAATGAGCTGACGTCTGTCAGATGCTGTTTCTTCGGAATAAATAGCATACCTTGTCCTGTCAAATCTTTTTGCGTTGTTCAGTGCGGCCTCGGCCTTTTTGTACAGCGAATCGAAATCATCGCCGTGAGCAGGAGAGTAGGCAACACCTATACATCCTGTAACTGCTTCAGGATCCTTGTCCGGAGTTTCAAGATTATTGCATATTGAACACAGCTGCTTTGCTGTGATGTTAAGGTCATCGTAGCTGCTTATATCCTTGATGAATATAAGGAATTCGTCACCGTAGGATTTGCCGGCGATCGAAGGGCGTTTTACTGAAAGGAGCCCCTTTGATACAATGTCGAGCACTTTCTGTCCGGTATCGGTACCGTGACGTTTCTGTATGTTTGTGAAAGCATTCAGGTCAAGTACATAAAGCGCCTGAAGCTTGCCGTCACCTTTCCAGCGGCTGAGATGTTCGTTTACGAGTGAACGGAAGTAGTCCTTAGGTACAAGTACCGGAGGATATACAGCAGTAGGTTCTTCAGGAATTTCGATACCGATATTGTCGCCTGAGTCAGTGATTTTGAAAGTAACGAAAATATCGCTTGAAACATCTTCACAGAAATATTTTACTTCAAGCTTTTCGCGTGATATATCTTTGCTTTCTCCGACATACCTGAATTCAAGACTGTAATCATGTTTTCCGTCAAAATAGTTCTTCCACAGATTTTTCAGTGTAAGATTTTCAGCTATCAGCTTACGGTCAGGAGGGAAAACATGTGAAACTGCGTTGTTCATGAGAAGCGAGTCATGATAAGACTGTCCGGAAAGAGATATCAGTTTTCCGAATGAGCTGCGGCAGGAAACTATTCTGCTCTGGCTTAAGTTTATAAGAAAGGCTATTCGTTCCTTGTCGGAAGGTACTCCGATCATGCTTTCCAGATATTCTTCCGATATCATCTGTTCAGAAATGTCGGAGACTATCGCAATAGCTTTGGAAGAAGACTCGTTTGGACTTTCTATTGCGGAAAGTTCGACTCTCATCCAAATAGGACTTTCTGTTTCCGGTGCAAACTTGAAAATACAGTTTCCGCTGCGTTTGCCGTTCCTTACGCTGTAGTACAGGGCCGAGATATCCTCGTGGAAGGCTTCGTGCACATGACCGGATTTGAAAAGTGCGTCAGGCATATTTTCCATTACCTCAGGCAGATCATATTTCCGGCTGAAAAATTCAGGAAATTCAAGCGTTCTTTTTTCAAAGTCCACTGTACAGTAAACATCTGAATTACGAGCAGCAGCAAGTGTGAGTACTTTTTTTGTTGCTTTCAGTTCGTTTTCTGTTTCCTTAAGAGAGGTAACGTTATGGAATGTACACATGTAGCACGGTGTACCGTTTTCAATTGTAGTAAATGAATCATAGGATATCCATATGGTCTTACCATCGGCGGTGATTGCACGGCATATGCCGGTACGTTCATTTCCGGAGCGCATGATACCGTTTATGAATTCACTGTGGTCGTCCGGATGGATGATGAGCTCGCTTATATTCTGACTGAACTTTTCGGTGTCGTCTTCCTTATATCCGAAGAGTTTGAAGAATCCTTTGTTGGCTCTTACAAGAGCTGCGCAGGATTCGTTTTTTGCAAGAGAAAGAACTGCACACGACAGATTGTCCGTTATGTTGTTGAGCAGCATACGATTTTTCATCAGGTCGAGTTCGGTTTTCTTGTGTTCGCTTATATCCTCACCGATCCCCATGAAATATTCGTCGCCGCGGGATGATGTCATTTTCTTGAATGAACAGCTGACCCATTTTATGTTCTTTTTCTTGTCTG
>JBGUVZ010000466.1:0-3622 GCA_045220685.1 Oscillospiraceae bacterium
TCCCTTCACAACTTTGGTACTCGACGAGAAAATACTCGCTGGTAAAGTTTCCGTCCCAGTTTTTGATTGGAAGGATGAGACAGCTTCCCTGTTTAGCCGGATCAAAAAGCAGGAATCCCTGTTCACCTCCAAGTGCGGTGTCGTATATCTCTACTTCATCTTCACGAAGCCATCCTGCCATGAGCTTGGATAATGTACAGTAATCACCGAGTGAATCGTCCATTTTACAGTAACCGGCGGTTCCTTTCAGTCCTTCATAATCTTCCGAATCATATTTGTAGTAATCCTGAAGGCCCATGCAGTGTCCGAATTCATGAGTATAGTCACGTTTGAAAACATACATGTTATTTTTATATGGCATCGTATCCATGCCGGCATATTTTACGACTTTAACTCCGTCTATAGTAAAATAAGGATCATAGTACCAGGTATGAGTAGCGGCGTACCAGAATTTCTTAAGAGATTCCGAGGCTTTTTCGAGGGGGAGAGTAAATGTCAGCACATCAATATCTCCGTCGCCGTCCCCGTCATAATCAGAATAATCGATTTTTTCATCCATTGCTTTCAGAACGTCTTCCATCATTTTTTCCCTGGTGCTTGCATCTGTACTGTAATCCTCGATATTTGCATTCAGACTGCAGTAATAAACTTCACCGGACATTGTAAGATTTCCGTAGGATGCTCTTTCAATATATGCCGTCAGACTTTCATAAGGGAATTTCGCCTCACCTTCTCCAAAGAGTTCGTTCTTCAATGCTTCCTCACTCATTTTTTTACTGCTATCAAACTTTGCGTTATTAAACTCCACGAGGAAATTGAGTGAACGTACTTCTCCTGTGGTCTGAGCACATGAAACAGTTCCCGTCAGTGACGAAGGAATAAGCGGAGATGCTGAAGGCGATTCTTCAGGAGATTCTGTAATAATTAATTGATTTATAGTGTATATTTCCGAATCTTTGTCAAGAAGAAAGTTAGCGAGATATATGCAGTCTTCATGGTCTGCAGAGCCGTTTGCTCCTACATCGGCGATTTGAAGAGAAAGCGGATCTGTGTCCTTTTCTTCCGAAAGAATATATGCCTTATGCAGTACCAGATCAGCAATATTGACTTTTCCGTTACGATCCATATCACCGCGTAGATAAGTTGTAGTGACATCTTCGCCCGATGCGGACATGGTAAGTACAGACGATAACAGAAGTACTGCAGCTGTAAATATACCAGTCTGTTTTCTTAAATTCTTTATCATATACGAACCTCCCGTGATGATCATTGATAGTCCTCTATATTTGGATTCTATTCAATGTTTAGTGCAAATCCACTTAATATTATAGCATGTCTGTTGAATATCTGCAAGATGTTGCACAGTTTCGTAACTGAAATATCATATTTTATATTTAAAATAGCACTTTATAATTTCTTTATTATCCTTTTTAAAAATTCCAATTGAATACCACTTTTAAATATGATATAATTAAAATGTATTGTTTTTCACAGAAAGGAAATCACAATGATCGATTGTCATACACACACTGCAGTATCCCCTGACGCAGAGGGCGATGCTTTATCTTCATACAGACATGCTGTAAGCCTCGGACTTAAGGCTCTGGCTATTACCGAACACGTTGAAGCCAACCGACCGGAAGGGCCGGAGAATTACACTACGGTTCACACCAGTGACGAGCATTATTTCTATAACCGTGATATTTTTCACAGGTCGATGGAAACCAATCTTCAGGTATTAAAACAGACTTCCGGAGATACAGTTTTCGTAAACGGCACCGAACTCGGCCAGCCGACACACAACTTTGAATTTGCAGATGAAGTAGTATCTGACGAGAGACTCGACTTCGTTATCGGATCTATGCACGAACTTAAGGGCAGAGATGATTTTGCATTTCTCGACTATAGAATAGAGGATCCTGATAAGATCCTTACAGAGTATTTTGAAGAAATACTTGCTATGTGCAAATGGGGTAAATTCGATGTTTTAGGCCATCTCACCTACCCGCTCCGCTATATATGTGGTGAACAGGGCATTCCGGTGGATATTTCAAAGCATGAAAGCATAATCAGAGATATCTTTAAGGAAGTAGCATCTATGGATAAAGGCATTGAGATCAATACTTCCGGCCTCAGACAGGATTACGGAAAGACATTTCCGGACTTTGATCTAGTTAAACTCTACAGAGAATGCGGCGGACAGATCATCTCACTTGGTTCCGATGCTCATAAAACTGTCGATATAGGCAAAGGTATCAGAGAAGGAATGGAAATAGCGAAATCAGCAGGATTTTCGAAAATCTATTACTTTAAAAAGCATGTACCGTATGGTATTTCAATATAAGGAGCAGAGAAAACATGAGCAAAACTTTATCTTTAAAAACATATGCCAAGATCAATCTTACACTTGACGTAACCGGTAAACGCGAAGACGGCTACCACAATATTGACAGTATTTTCGAGGAGATTTCCATTTGCGATACGGTTTCCGTCACCACGAATGACAGCGGCGAAATCACAGTTTCCTGCAATGTTCCGGGCATCCCGTGCGACGAACATAATATTGTTTATAAGGCTGCGGCGATTTTCTTTGAAGAAACCGGTATCAAAAATCCAGGAGTTCACATCAATATTGAAAAGAACATCCCAAGCCAGGCCGGAATGGGCGGCGGAAGCACCAATGCCGCCGGCGTATTCAGAATCCTTGACAAACTCTTTGAAACAAATTTAAGTGACGAAAAACTCTGTGAGATATCTGTACGTTCAGGAGCAGACACACCATTCTTCATAAGAGGCGGCCTTGCACATCTTAGCGGCATTGGCGATATTATCAAACCACTCTCCCCTCTTTCTGAACACTACATAGTAGTTGCCAAAGGCACAGAAGGCGTTTCAACCCCAGCTGCCTACCGTGAGATCGATTCACTCGAAAACGTACCACACCAGAACACAGAAGCCATTCTGAAGGCTTGCGGAGACGACGACATTAACACTCTCATGTCCAACGCCCTCAACACATTCGAACTCACAAATCTTCCTGACGACATAGCTAAGATCAGAGATATAATGAAGAAACACAACACCACAGGCACCCTAATGACCGGCAGCGGCGCTGCTGTATTCGGCATCTTCACTGACAAATCAAAAGCAGAAGCTGCTGAAAATGAACTTGCTTCAATATTTCCGTTTGCTAGGCTTTGTTCTAATATCTGTGAGGATAGAAATCAGTTTAACTGATAGTCATTTTCGGAAGACAGATTTTAATACTCTTCCGCTAAACCACTCTGAAATTTATTATTTATAAAGCAGCAAACCCTCTGTATGACCGTTCCATACAGAGGGTTGATTTTTGTTATGGTAAATTTATCGTTTTTCGACCTTTGAAACTTCCTCAAGAAATCTCTCCAGATGCTGTGTTATTTCAGTATCAGAATCGTCGATCTTCGGAAGTATTTCATAGAGTTTCTTTTCAGGAGTGTATTTATATGAGCTTTCAAGGATTCCTGTATCGTAGTCCGCAAGCTCCCAGAAGTGGAAAAGCAGTTCTTTGAGTGCAGGAGTTTCGTAGAATACCTTCAGGCTGGAATTGAGGCCGTATGAATATGGGCTTGTTCCCTGTCTG
>JBGUVZ010000467.1:0-3989 GCA_045220685.1 Oscillospiraceae bacterium
CTCCGCCCTTAACAAAAACTCTGTTTATCACAATTCCATTTGATGCGGCTTCCGGAATGATTCTCAGTTTAGATATGTTTTTCAGCGAATAAAGGACTCCCGTAAAATTACGGCTCCAGTTTCTTTTAAGACTTCTCAGATTATTTTCAAGGTCATCCCATGCAGCGACGCTTTCCTTGTTTTTTTCATATTTCAGTTCCGGATGATTCAGAAGAAATGTGAGTGCATCGACGATATCCTTTTTCACGGAAGCAAATTCGCTTTCAAGATCGATCACTGCTCCGGAACCAGTATCCGGAAACTCCGCATTTCTGTGATCCATGAAAAATGACATGCCTTTAACAAACACATCTTCCGGATTTCTGTGCATGGCACGGAACATACCTGAAAGATCGGCAAGTTTCTGTCCGTATTCGCCGGCACATATTTTAACGTAGACCTGATTGTACGCTGTTTCCGCATCTTCATCTGTTATTATCGATGAATCGGACGGGATGCCTGCTTCTGTCGGATGCTCGGAAAGGATCATGTTGCAGAAAGAGTCTATCGTTCCCATAAAACACAGGTCGATATTTTTCAGTGCTTCGGCACAACGAGCCGCTGTTTCCTGTGTCGGTTTTCCCAACTGGCCTGCACGTCCGGTATCTTTCCACTCCGGATCAGGTCTGCTTCTTTCCGTGAGTTTATTCTGAAATCTTTCGTAGAACTCGCCGGCTGCAGCCTTGGTAAAAGTGATGGCACAGATCCTGTTTATCTCCATACCATGCTCGATCATCGAGACCATTCGGTTTACAAGCATAGTCGTCTTACCGGAACCGGCACCTGCTTCAACGAAGAAATTTCTGTCCGTTTCGGCGACTATTCTGTTTCTTGCTCTCTTGTCTGCATCGCATATCTCTGTACTGCCCATATCACTCATCCCCTTCCGTTACTTTTCCGCATATCTTACTGTATCCGCAGAATTTACACGTATCTTCGTCACCCGTACATTCAAACTCTCCGCTTTCAAGAACGATCTTAAAAAGTTTAAGGCTTTCGGAAAGTGCATCTTTCATTTCAGAATCATAACTGCAGCGAACGGTCTGATCAGCACTTATATAGCGGTACTGGCCTTCCTTTACACTGTAGCCTGCCTTTTCAAGCAGATAGGAATAGACTGCGACCTGAATGCACGATTCGAAGTCAGCCGGATCGTTCTTTACTCTGTTTCCGGTCTTGAAATCAACCACGATACAGCTTCCGTCAGGCAGTTTTTCAACTCTGTCCGGATATCCGCCAAGCTTTATTCCGCTCTCGTGGATACATGAAAGCTTTTCCTCCTTGATCAGGACTTCATTATGCGGATCGGATTTATAAGCCTTCTCCATCATCTCGGCAAGATCAGCCTTTTCCGATTCCGTACTTTCCTTTATAACCGCCGGATGCTGCATTATATACCGGTCGAAATATTCTTCTGAAAGTCTGATAAATTCCGGAAGAGTCATATCCGGTTCATCCGCAAGTCTTTCCATAAGCTGATGAGCAATAGTACCCCTGTCCTTTGCAGATACCGCTTCGAAATTCTTATACTCCTCCGGTTCTTCAATTCCGAGCACATGAGCGAGCATGAATTTCTTCCGGCATTCAAAGAAAGCAAGGAGTGCGGAAGGTGAATATTCATGTTCAAGAAGATTTTTCGTTTCAGCGATTTCCGGAACACGATCTTTATATTTATCCGAATAGATATGCACTCCTTCGTTATACGCTTTTCCTATCTCACGGACAGATGATACAGCCGGATCGAAATATCCTGTCTTTTCTATCTTTGCATTCATATCATCCCATGAAATACTGCTTCCGTATATCTTTCTAAGAAGATCATAGATCACTGAAGATGCGTTGTCCTTTTTCAGCTCCGAAACATTCATTCCCGGATAGGAAATATTTACGCTGCAGTCCAGACCTCCGGCAAACAGGATAAGGTCATTGAATGTTTCAGTCTTTCTCTTTATCTTTTCATCCGAAGTCATACGGGATGCCGCTTCGCCGAACAGCTCATAGTCCGAATCGAGAATCAGATAATTTTCGGTAGGTGAACCCGGATATTTTGATGCCGCCATTCCGGCTATGTACAAATTCTTTCTGAGATTCTGGAATGCCCCGCATATATCCGTGATATGAAGCGCTCCGCCCGCACTGCTCTGACAGCATACATTCATACCGAGAAGATCATTTATAACATCGGAAACATTCTGACCGGCAGAGCGCACCGTTCTTATCTGCTCGCAGAGCGATGACAGAGCTGATCTGTCGAGGGTCATAACAAGTGATTCCGTATAAGTCGCATTTCCTTTTCTTATACGTGAATATTTACGTAAGAACTCTTCCGGAGCAAGAGCAAGCTCGCGTGCTGCGGCCTTTATAAGCGGAATGAGAACGGATTTTTTGTTCACATCACCTGCATATCTCGAACCCAGTTCTTTTTCTTCCTCGTTCACCGCCTGAATGTATGACTTCACACGTTCTTCGTTCTGAATTCTGTCATTGGTCATACGCAGAGCGCCGATGGTGTCAACGAGATCATCCCATTTGAAATTTACTGTTTCAGGTAATTCATCTTTAAAAACTGAACGGTCAAACGAACTGTCTGAAAGCATCTTCGCAAGTGCTTCCGCTCCGAAGAATCCTTTTGTCGTCCAGTTGTTATACAGTTTAAGAAGTGCAGCCGGATTTGAATTCGACACCGGTATCCCGCATCCGAATGTAACCGGAATATCGTGTCTTACAGCATAGTCAAAGAAAAGCTGGCTGTAGGCAGATGTATCCGTGACTGCGACAGTACACTGGTCAAGTGATTTCCCGCGGTAGATATCATCGATAATAGTTTCTACTTCGTTCGTAGCACCGTAACAGTTACGCACAGTAACTTTCTCCGGCATCGTTCTGTCTTCAAGATAGAGGACGGAAATGCTCATCTTACGGCAGTTCCCGCCCGAAACAGTTTCCGCAAGTTTCTCCTCCAGCGGAGTAAGCGGAAATTCAGCCAAACAGACTATCTCCTGATCCAGAGTGCATTTATTTTCAATGGCACTCCTTACAAGCGATATCCCGTCCGCCGAGTTCTGATCTTTAAGTGCGGTAATGTACTTACGGAAAAGACTTATAAGCGCCTCGTTCTTTTCCTTAAATATCCCATGCGATAATTTTGTTTCGACAGTCTTTATCTCATCGTCCTCAGTAACAAGACTGCGAAGAGATCTGACCGCTGCCCTAAGATCAGAAATATCCGCATAAGAAGATTTTTCAAAATATTTCTCCGACCGCGCCGCATCTGCAATAATAATAAGTTCCTCCTGCGGAGAAAGCATCTTCTCCGGCACATGGATTCCCGATCTCACAAGCGCAAAAGAACCCAGTTCCGCCGCATTCATTATTCTCATACCGATAGTATTTATCCCATGCAGCGCAAGACTTTTGAGGATTTCCGCTTCATTAAATCCCGGAGCAAAAATGATTTTCTGGTTCATATGATGGTCCCTATACCTTTCGTAATATTATATAAATTATAATATCATGTTACGGTTATTGTGTCAATATAAATATTTTTCTTATAGTATCAAGCGCTATTTCGGTCACATTAGCCAATTTTCATTTCTAACCTACACACTTTTATTCTTTAAAATTTTCATAAACATTATATGGATAAGTATAAATCCTTTCACACCTGCTTACACTATAGTATCTTTTTAAAGGTGAATCTGGCTGATACTCTATTGTTTCCAGTTCATCGTTATTATTTTTAGCAATTATCAGTTCCATAACATTAGGAATCTTACTGTTGCGATTATAGTAACTGTCTCTGTAAAGAAAAATGATTTTATCAACTTCTTCAATATCAAATTTTCTACTTATATTCTTCAAAACAGGTCTTTTATCACTCTGAATATCAACATCTCTTGCAAGCTGACATAGTATTACAATAGGGACATTTAGCTCTTTTACGAGTTTTT
>JBGUVZ010000468.1:0-4152 GCA_045220685.1 Oscillospiraceae bacterium
GTTATGGCATCCGGAACAACAGTTACTGCATTCGCTGAAGAAGTGGCTGATGCGGGAACTGCTGCAGAAACCAGTGCGGCAGAGGTAAAAACAGAAACATCAGATTATTCAGGCAATTTCGGAAAAGACGTAAACTGGAAGTATGATCCTGAAAGCAAGACTTTTACTGTAAGCGGTAAAGGCAAAATGGATTTTGAAAACGAAGATATAATGTTAGCATATTTCTTCAAGAATCATAAATGGGTGGACGAAGTAGAAAAAATAGTGATTGAAGACGGTGTTGAATCAATAAACAATAGTGCGTTTGAAAAGTTTACTTCAGTTAAATCCGTTTCCATTCCGGAAAGCGTGAAGGAAATAGGTTACGATGCATTCCGTGACTGCATTTCACTCGAAGAAGTAAAGATACCGTCCGGAGTTACTATGATTCCGTCGATGGCATTTATGAACTGCAACGAACTGAAAAAAGTTGACCTTCCTGATGGACTTGAGTGGATCAGTGGATGGGCATTCAGGGGATGCTGTTCACTTGTTTCAGTTCATATTCCGGAAACTGTTAAACGTATCGACGATGAAGCTTTCAAGCACTGCCTTAAACTCAGAGAGATCAACCTTCCTGAAACTGTTGAAAAATACGGTGAAAATATATTTGACTGGGTGGAAGACAATGAATATCTCAGGATAAAAGTTGATGGTCCGAACGGACGCAGCTATGCTTACAGAAACGGATGCCTGAGATTTGAGGCAGACGGTTTGGTATATTCCGATACTTCAGGAATATGCGGTGAATTTGTAGACTGGTCATTTGATGAGGAAACCGGAGTTTTATCTTTCACTGGTACAGGAATGGCCGACTATGCACCGTATAACTCCGAATGGGTTGGAAAGGTCAAGAAAATAATTGTAGGAGAAGGCATTACAGGCATGGGCTGTAATGGTTTTGGTTATTATTTCACAGGAGCTGAATCAGTTATTCTGCCGGAGAGCTTTAAAGGATTTGAGGAAGACACTCTGTGCGGATTAAGTGATCTTCCGATTACTTCCATTGATCTTCCGGATAAGATGAAGGTTATTAACCAGGGCATGCTGCAGAACTGTACGAATCTTAAAGAGGTAAAAATGCCTGCAAAGCTGGAGATAATTGAAGACTTTGCATTTGCTTCCGATTCATCACTCGAGAGCATTGTTATACCTGAAAAAACTGATAAAATAGGTGAGTATGCTTTTGACGCCTGTGGCCTTAAATCAGTTACATTTATGAACAAATATGTTAGAATCGATGATACAGCATTCTATTTATGCGATCCGTCAATGGTGATCATTGCTAAGAAGGGTTCAACTGCTGAGGAATATGCTGAAAAGCACGGATTCCAGTTCAAGGTTCTCGGCGCAGAAGATAAAAAGGTCGAAGCAGTCGAAACAGATGTCAAGCAAGTTGCACTTGCAGCTCCGGTGCAGGCAGATACTGCTGAAACAACAGTTACACTCGGCGATGCTGACGGCAGCGGTGTAGTTGATATTTCAGATATTTCCGTACTTTCACTTGCACTGGTTGACGGCGTTGAACTTACCGACGAACAGAAAAAGGCACTCGATGTTGACGGTGACGGCGATGTTGATCTCGCCGACCTTGCAAAGCTCAGACAGTATCTTTCAAAGAAGATCGAGAAGCTTTGATAAAAGCCAAAATCCGCATGGGAACACGGGGAGAAGCCCAGTAGATTCTCATTCTGCGGTTTTCAATAAGTTGGTTCTTGAAATTTTTGGAGGGTGAATACAATAAACGGCAGCACGCTGATCGTAATGATCGGTGTGCTGCCGTTTGTGTTATGGACACGCTGATTTAATCTTCGTACTGTGCTGCCTCTGTAACGTCTGGCTCGGCGTTCACTTCTGTTTTGAAGCTGTGTGCCTGTCCGGGATCATAAACTGACCAGAACAGTTTCGCGGCGTCATTGTATCGCACTTCAGCTGAAGGCGCTTTCATTATTACTGATATAAGATCGTGGCCGTTCTGCGATGCTGTGGCAACCATGCAGTAGCCGGCTTCATCGAAGAATCCTGTTTTAAGACCGGTAACAAATGAAAGGAAAAACTCGTCATCAGGATTGATAAGGGCATTTCCGTTTTCCCAGCTGTAGTTCTGTCCGGTAGATGTGGTAACATCATATTCAGCGTGTGAACCTATCTCGGCGATGAGAGGATACTGTGCTGATCTGATAGCTATCTTAAGCATATCTTCCGGTGTGGTGTAGTGGTCCGGATCGTAATATCCGTCCGGTACTACAAAGTGCGAATCCTCTGCGCCGGCATCAAGTGCCTCGTCGTTCATAAGATCGGCAAAATATTTTACCGCATCCATATTCGGCATGTTCGGATTGTTTGAAACTTTTCTTGCAGTGTTTACAGCAATTGTGTAAGCTGCGTCATTACCTGAAGGAAGAAGCAGTCCGTAAAGTGCGTCCTTAAGCGTAATCTTTGTATCCTTTACCAGATACGCTAGACTTGATTCCGGTTTGAGAAGATCGAGCTCGGAACCGACAGTCAGTTCCGTTTCCGGATCCATATAGCGCAGCGCAACGCAGGCTGTGAGCACCTTTGTCATACTTGCCGGATAAAGATGCTTCTGCGGATTCTTGCTGAAAAGTACTTCACCTGATGTCTTGTCGTAAAGCACCACTGCGTCCGCACCGATCACCGTATAATCGATCCCCTGCGGCGGTTTGTAGGAATAACGCAGGCGTATGCCCGGCTTGTCCTCTACTGTAAAAGGAGCATCGGTCTGTATTGCAGTTGAATCAGTTTTTTCAGCTACGCTTACTGCAGGCTTTTTCTTCAGAGCAAAGGGAAGAAAACAGACCAGGAATATTATGATGAATCCGACAAAGAATATTCTGTCAGTTCTCACTCTTCTTTTGACGTTTGACTTTCTTTTTCTTTTCAATTGTTGACCTCGTTTTCCTGTGGCCGCTTACATGTACATGAAGTACAGAAGCTTAGCCAGTGATGTAAGTGCGTAAAGCGGGAACAGAAGGATGACAAAAGCAGATGTCAGCAGAACAGGAAGTGCCCTTCTGCGCTGTTCCGGCTTGTTTTTCGGAAGCGGTTCTTTTATCAGTCTGATGAAGGTGAAAACGCCGCCGAGGACCAGTGTTATGATCGTCCATACTCTCATAAGCAGTTCGCCCTGATCCCAGGCGAAAATGCTGTATACTGAAATGATCATGCTGCTTGTGTTTACAGCCATGTGTATGAGTACGGATGGTATGACCGAGTTGTATTTCACGGTTATGCTGCACAGAAGAAGTGACATGAGAAATGCAGGCAGCATAGACGGAAGACTGCAGGTTGCAAGTGCGCACAGCAGTGACGATGCGATAATGCCGAAACGCTGTGATGCTCTTGAAAGATTCTTGAGAGCAAGTCCGCGGAAGATAAGTCCGTCAGCCCATGGAACAACTATGCAGTTGCACAGTGCTGATACCGCCACCAGCGTCCAGTCCTTTTCGATGTACATCGCCGAAGGCATGTAGGCCGTCGGTGAGAAAGGAAATGAGAACATGATTATGTTGGAAAGAGCGGCAACAAACATTCCTGTCATAAAGCTTAAGACTACGTCACCGGTCTTTATAGTACCTTTTCCTTTTAAAAGGCGTGCCGGCCTTAGTTCTGAAAAGCGGCATCCGGCAAAGAAAACAGCGCCGGATGAAACAATCACGGCAATGATCCTGAATGCGTATTTTATCGTTTCGTCCGACAGAGCACTGTAGTAAAAATTCAGGTTAGGGGACAGTGCAAAGGCAAACAGGAACATGAGAATATAGAAAACCAGAAGCGAAGCAGCTTCGATAAAAAGCTTCGCCATTAATATAGTTCCGGTTATATTGTAAAAGTACCTGAGTTTTTTCCTTTCATAGTGAGAAGGCTTTTTTCTGCATTTTTCATTACGGAAGAAAAACGCAGGTATTACGTGTGAATAGGATTCACGGAAAGAGCGGTTTTCGGTCTGGTTGCAGAAGGGATCCTTTTCGTCAGGCATCTCGTTTTCCTCGAACCGGTCGAAAAGTTCTTCGCTGTTCGTTTCAGTGTAACTCATTGTTCACCTCCGTCGTCATCTTCTGTAACAGCAGGTGCTGTTACGTCCGGCCTTTC
>JBGUVZ010000469.1:0-8816 GCA_045220685.1 Oscillospiraceae bacterium
GCCTGTGTAGCTGTCGCCGTTGCAGAGGAAGTTATGAACTACGAAGTAACGGATAACTTCTTCAACGTCAACTGTATTTTCAAGGTCTGACTGCTCTGAAAGAGCCTTGAGTGAACTGATAAGACGTTTTTTGTCTGCAGTGTTCACAACTGTTTTTGCGTTATTGAATATATTTGAGTAGCTGTCGATCTCGTCATCGCTGTACTGGAGCTTAACGTCGCTGCTTCCCATTCCGAATCCGCCTTTTCCGCCGCCGAAGCCGCCCATATCAGGCTTTTCACCGTTTCCGAACTGCGAAGGATCAAAATCTCCGCCGCCAAACTGTGAAGGGTCGAAGTCACCCATGTCACCGCCGAAGAACTGTGACGGATCAAATCCGTTTTCTGAGTCGAATGAAGGCATTTCGCCGTTTCCGAAATCAGGCATGTTACCGAAGTCCGGCATACCGTTTCCGGAGTTTTCATTATCAGAAGAACGTGATTTTCTGCTGCCCTTCTTTGAAGTGTTTTCGGATTCATCAGATTTTTCTGAGTCCTCTGAAGATTCCTTATCATCTGAAGTGTTCATGCCATTCTTGTTCATGAAGTCGCTCATCTTGAAATCTTTGCCGTTGCCAGGACCACCGCCGCCAAAGCTCATGCTGTCAGGCTTGTAGAGATCACCGTAGTTGCTGCCGTAGTTTCTTTCAAGGAAAGAATCTTCAATGGCTTCAACTGCAAGATAGAGTCCCCAGTCCTCGCCGTTTACTGTGATGTAAACATAGCTGCAGAGAGGTGAATCAACTCCGAAATCGTACATGAGAGTGTATGCAAGATAATCCTTCATGTAGGTATTATCCTGAATAATATTGTTAAGACAAACCTTGTCAAGTCCGTGATAGCTCTTAGTGTTGTCGTACTGGTCGAACTCAACCTTGAAGCTGTAACGGCTGCTGTCCATGTTCTTTACAGAACTGAGTGATGTATTGCCCTTGCCGCGTATACCAACATTTCTGATGGCTTCTCCATCGATAACTACATTACATGCTGTATATGTTTCGCTTTCACATGTTTCCAGGAACTTATCCCAGTCATCTATTACGATGTCGAAAGTATGCACCTTCGATTTATCGAAAAGTCTGTTCTCATATCCGATGGCATGCGCCGTAGTCTCAAGACCCAGCGCCTGCCCGTTGCAGAAGATAAAAGCAACAGCAATTGTAATGGCAACGATCACCGCCGCTATTTTGTCAAATTTACTGCTTGCTGACATCCGATCACACCCTTATCCCATATAGTCGCCGTTGTAGCTTACGAGAACTGCGCTATGAACACCGTCCATATCAGCAAGTTCATTTACAAAGTCTGTGTTGTCGTTCTTAAGACGGATCTCCATGTTAAGTTCAACTTCACCCTTCTTGGCAGTCTTGCTCTTAACTACGCAGCGTTCTGTCTTGCTGTCGAGATATGACTTAGCCTTTGATTCGCTGTCGTGACCATCGCATCTGATTACTACGATGTAAGGATTCTTGTGTGCCTTGCGGTTTACAAATACGAGAAGGATGATTCCGATAACTACGCTGCCGATAACTGCGAGCGGGATCATACCAGCGGCAAGCACGATGCCGACTGCGATTGACCAGAACAGGAACGCAATGTCAAGAGGTTCCTTGATGGCTGTTCGGAAACGAACGATTGAAAGTGCGCCGACCATACCGAGTGAGAGAACTACGTTACTTGTAACTGCGAGAATAACTACCGTTGTGATCATTGTGAGTGCTACAAGAGTTGTACCGAAACTTGATGAGTACATTACTCCTGAATATGTTTTCTTGTAAACTAAAAAGATGAAAACGCCGAGACCAAAAGCAAGCACAAGTGCGATTATCATATCCAGCACGCTGACGCTGGTCACATTTTCGAGAAAGTTGGATTTAAAAATATCATTCATTGTCATGGTTTTTTACTCCTTATTTTATATTTTTGGAAAAACTGATTTATTAATAAATCAGTGCTTCCTTATCCGTATATTCTGCAGGCTGCGTATTTTGAAAATGCCCCTTCGCGCCTGTCGGAAAGAGAAACTGCGTCTCTTATTATATCCGGTAAAAATCCATCCCACTTAACTTCCAGTATGATCGCATCCGTTACCGGAACTGTCACACAGTCAGTATTCAGAAAATCCGTACATCTTAATCCGCTTCTTATGTTGTAGTCCAGAGTAACACGAACATTGCCTGCCGGATAAATGAAAGGTTCCCTTGTGTAATCTACGATCGTTTTAGGAGCCATTCCTTCATTTATCATTTTCGAGTAGAGTTCTTTGATAAGCGGATATTCTGAATCAAGCATCCACTTTATATCGCCGTCAACAATACTCTGAGCTTCTTCTGCCGTGAGCGGAGCGCTCTGTTTGTTTCCAAGATGGTCGATCTTGCTTTTCTTTTCAAGATGAATTACAGATGTATCGCCGTTATAGTATCTTATGCGGAACTTTTCGCGTCTGCTCATTCCGTTTACCTTTTCCATGAGTGCCTTGTCATCGGCATTGTCAAAGTAAAGGCTTCTTATCAGATACTTACCGTCAATAGTATGAGGATCAGGATAGGCTACCGCGCCAAGTCTGTGCTTAATTACAAGCATATCAGAATAATTTATCTCATGCTTTACCTCATGTCTGAAATCCATTGTTCTCACCTCTTTTCAGTGAACTTTCAGCATAAATTTTCATCCGAAATGTATTATTCGCTGTGTTCTATGTTTTTATTATACAAATTCACGCTGAAACGAAACTGAAAATGCGTGAAGACAAAGTAAAACCAAAGTGAAAACGAGGTGAAATATTGTATTTGCTTTTTCCTTTCAGCTTGAATTCAGCTACATAGTGTATTATAATAATAAAAGTACTCACAGGAGGAACATAACATGAAAATACTGATTATTGAGGATGAAAGACTGCTTGCCGATTCATTGAAGCTCATGCTTGAATCAAAAGGATTTGAAGCAGATGCAGTTTATGACGGCGAAAGCGGCGAACACTATGCACTTCTTAATATCTACGATCTTATTATTCTTGATGTTATGATGCCGAAACGCAACGGTTATCAGGTAGCAAGAACTATTCGTGAAAAGAAGAATACAGTACCGATACTTATGCTTACTGCGAAATCTGATGTGGAAGATAAAGTTGAAGGATTGAATTCCGGAGCCGACTACTATCTTACAAAACCATTTGATGCACGCGAACTTCTGGCCTGTGTAAATGCACTTTTAAGACGTCAGAACTCACCGGTCAATGAACTTCAGTTCGGCAATACAAAGCTTGATCTGGAATCGGCATCTCTGGTATGCGCTGACAACAGTGTGCGTCTTTCAGCAAGAGAGTTTGAAGTAATGAGAATTCTTATGCTTTCAGGAACCAACCATGTTTCCAAGGAAACTCTGCTTACAAAAGTATGGGGGTTTGATTCCAACGCTGTAGAAAATCACGTTGAGGTATACGTGGGTTTTCTGCGAAAAAAGCTGACGAGTATCGGATCTGATGTTAAGATCGAAGCTGTACGTCGTCTTGGTTATCATCTGGAGTGTGAAACAGATGCTTAAAAAGCTTAAGATAAAATTCGTTATTATTATTATGTCAATCGTTACGGTGCTGTTTCTTACGACCTTCGGACTAATAATGCATATGACAAAAGAAAACATGGAACGTGAAAGTATTCAGATGATGAAAACTCTCGCCTTCCGTCCACCGGTACCGGCTATGATGAACAGGCCGGACTTTATTCCCGATGGAAGAACCGACTTGCCAAAAGAAAACAGCGGCATACGTCTTCCTTTTTTCACAGTCAAAGTAAATGATGATGGAAGTACTGAAACCTTCGGAAGCGATTTTTTTGATCTGACAGACGAGGATATGATCTCAGGACTCGTAAAAACAGTTATGGACGGCAAGAAGGATGTCGGACTGCTCCATAACTATGACCTTCGTTATATGCGCAGCGATGAAGCAGGAAAAACATCTATAGTTTTCGCCGATGTTTCCAGTGAAAAAGCCATGCTTAAGAACCTTGTTAAGAACCTTGTAACGATTGGCCTTATAGGCTATATCTCATTTTTCTTCATCAGTCTTATGCTTGCAAAATGGGTGGCAAAGCCTGTGGAGAAAACCTGGAACGAACAGAAACAGTTCATCGCAGATGCCTCTCACGAACTCAAAACTCCGCTTACCGTCATCATGACAAATGCGGAAATGCTAGAAGACAAGTCCTACAATGAAGCGGACAAGTCAAACTTTGTAAAGAACATACTCTCGACCTCAAAACGAATGCGCGGCCTTGTGGAAAGCCTGCTGGAACTTGCCCGTCTGGATAATAACAGAGCACAGATAAAACGAGAAAACCTTGACTACAGCAAGCTTATAAACAACTGCATTCTTCCTTTTGAGCCTTTGTTTTTCGAAAACGGACTTGATCTCACCACTGATATAGATAACGGAATAACTGTTACAGGAGACAAGGAAAAACTCCGTCAGGTAGTTTCCATACTTCTTGATAACGCACTGAAATACAGCGACAGTACTGATCCGGTGACCATAAATCTCAAACACCAGAACATGACAAGTATTTTTTCAGTCTCAGGCTCAGGAGATCCGCTGTCGAAAGAACAGTGCAAAGACATATTCAAACGTTTTTACCGTACAGATGAATCAAGAAATGACAGCGGAAGCTACGGGCTCGGTCTTTCCATCGCCGAAAGCATAATCACCGAACACGGAGGAAAGATATGGGCAGAAAGTGAAAACAGAAGGAATACATTCTATGTTTCACTTCCTGATAAATGTTCGCAGATATAAGCCCAATCACAGATCTGTCTGTAAACTGATAAGCATAAAAAAGAAAACCGTCATATTCAACCACACGTATTTACGTGAGTAAAGAATATGACGGTTAATTTATTTATGTTTTTAACTGTACTTTTTTAGTCTCCGTATGTATAGGTTCCAGAAAGATGACCGGTTGCCAGAATCTTCGAAGTTTCGTTTATCTGATTTCTGTAATCATCAAAAAGCCCGTTAGCCTGATTGAACTTACCAGGTACTTTTTCAACAGGTGTTTCCAGAGCATATACCCATATCTCATAAGTATGTGTTCCCGACGGAGGATATGGTCCAACATATTCCCTTTCCGACGCACTTCCCTGTTCGAGACTTGTCTCAGTTATATTACCGCTTCTCCAGTGCATCCAGTTTGTCGCAGATGTATCCACCATATAAACAACATAAGCAGCCGCACCTTCAACAGGCTCCCATGAAAGCTGCGGAGATACGTTTGAACCGTTCTTAGTATTTGTTATAATTGTATCCCATACACCATCATGCAGATCTTCTGAAGTAACTTCAAATTCAGCTGTTTCGTCATCTTTTTCCTCAGCTACGTCAGCTGATTCCGTCTGCAGTCCTTCAGTAATTTCCTCTTTAAGTTCTTCAGTTTCAGTAACGCTAACATCGATCTGTTCTGTATTTCCGACAGAATTCTGACCGCATGATGCCAGTGAAAAAACAAGTGATAAAGCTGACAGAATCATTAAAGTATTTCTGAATTTCATCATAATATGTTCTCCTTCCATTTGAGTTCCGATTTGCTGTATTATAATATTCAATCATTTTTATTATATCTGATTATTTATATTTTGTCAACCGGATAAGATATCATGTCATAAAAGTAATTTTAAAAAACTCTTGACACGACATGAAGATTGTGATATAATTAATAAGCACTCAAACGAGAGCAGATGCCGCTGTGGTGAAATCGGCAGACACGAGGGACTTAAAATCCCTTGGTAGAAATACCGTACCGGTTCAAGTCCGGTCAGCGGCACTATAATAAAGAACCCGAACTTTTGAATTCAGAAGTTCGGGTTTTCTTTTATTTACCTGTACTTCATCTCAAAACAATTTTATCGTAACCGTCAAGCCGTATGGTTCACAGTTTCAGCAAGCTTTTCAACTTCTTCTACTGTAAGACCAGTTGCAACTGCTATGTCATCATATGAGTTTTTTCCTAAACGAATAAAATTTACAGCAATTTCGATTTCTTTGTTTTTAAGTATTCTTTTATTGTTCCAGAAACAGGTTCAAATTTTAAGATTGCTGGCATACGGTCTAACAGATACAGGAAGCCTTTCTTTTCTTTAGCTGCCATGATCTTTATATCTTTCGGATCACCAGGAATAACAAGAGCTTCTCTTAATTCCCTGCTTACTTCGATCTCATTATAATTTTCATACTCAGATGCTTTTACCCATTGAACCGGTTCCACTTCTTCAGGTGTCTGGCTGACTGCCTTTTCTGTTTCGGTTACTGCAGTTTTGCTGGCGTTTTCTGCACTTATAACCAGCACAGCAGAAAACGATGATACCAGCACTGGAAGCGTTAAAAGCGCACTTATTATTCTTTTATTCACAATCAATTCCTCCTCTTTGAATGTATCATATGTATATAATCAAGTAGATTTACGATTATCTCCCTTTCTGATTATTATACACATGAACGCTCCGATTATCTTCGTTAATTTTAAAAAATCTCAGAATGAAAATAAAGTTTGTTAAATATGTGCGAAATCACGCGCCGCGTTATGTGAACATTGCCCGCTAAAAATGTGGCGCCTACGGCGCAATTATACAAACCGAGCGAGCTCGGTTTTTCAATAGCAGTCTGCAGCCCGCAGGGGTGAAGACTACATTTACTACCACCAATTATCTTTCTTATGATACCGTTCATTTTCATTCAAAGCAGTAGATTTTTAAATCAGAATATAGTATAATTTAATTGACAAAGAAATCACCGTCAGTCTTATAAAAAAGGAGCCAACCATGACACTCTATCACGGAAGTAACTTAATCGTGGAGAAACCTGTACTTATCACTCACAATCGGTTTCTTGATTTTGGATTCGGATTTTACACAACGAAGAATAAAGATCAGGCAAAAGACTTCGCAGTAAAAGTTACAGATAAACGAAAAGAAGGTTCTCCTGCCCTTAATATATACGAAATAGATGAAGAAACAGCCTTCAAAACCTGTACACTCCTGTCTTTCAGCAAACCGGATGAGGAATGGCTGGATTTTGTTTCACAGAACAGAAAAGGTATATATGACGGAGAAAAATATGATCTTATTTATGGTCCGGTAGCAAATGATGATGTTTACAGAACCATAACTCTTTATTTAACAGGCATTCTTTCAAAAGAACAGGCTCTTGAAGCACTAAAAATAAAGCAGCTGTATGACCAGCTCGTTTTCGCTTCAGAAAAATCACTTGGCTTTTTAAAATTTCAAAGGGGGATCTGGCTATGAATGAAAATCAGTTCAATTCACTGCTTACACTCATCGTACCCCAGATAATCGAACTTATAACCCAGAACAGCAATATTACCGAAGCTACTGCAATCGACAAATTCTATAGTTCCAGACTCTACAGCGAGTTGTCAGATGAATCATCGAAGCTCTGGCACTACAGTCCGAGACTTCTCTATACTTTGTTTCAGGACGAACTTCTGACTGGAACCTATGACTATCCGGAGGAGGCATAAATATGAGCAGAGAAGGCGAATTTCTTGTTTACTGCATGGAACGGTACCGCTATTACAGACACCTTACCGGCAAAGAAGTTTCTGAACTGTTCAAAAAAAGCGGTGCAAACGACTATATACTCAGATGTTTTGGGGCACTGCATACAGTTGGCGAGGAATATCTTATCAATGATCTGGATGAATACATTGGTCAGAACAAAATCTGAACATGATTTCAAATTCTAAACCGAGCAGTCAGCTCGGTTTTTCCATAGCAGTCTTCGGCCCGCAGGGGTGAAGACTACCATTTATACAGAAGCAAACAGGAGCACCGGATCATATCACCGGTACTCCCCTTTACTTTATTTATTCAGAGTAATCCTTAAGGATAAACTTTACTGTACTTGTTTCTTCATTCGTAAGCAAAACGGATTTCCGAAAAAACAAATCGCCAGACATAACATAATCTCTGTAAGCAGTTCTCCGCGGAAGATACGCTCCACAAAAACAGACGCAAATACACCGACGCCGCTTATATCGTTAAAAATAATACTATGAAACAATCTATAGCATATATGCCTAAGCGCATTGGTAAGATACAAAATCAACACCAGAATAAATGCTGCTGAAAAAATTATCGTGTATTTTCCTGCTGCGTTACTGTTATCTTTGAGTACATCTTTACTTCGTTTCCTTATAATCACTGCGAGAACAACAGTACAGATCAGTTGAATTATCTCCAGTATAAATTCATCATTAAAAATAGAAACCTCACCATTGTTCTTGTAATTTAAAACTGCAAGATAATGCCAAACTGCAAAAGGAAGCGCTAAAATGAACGTGTACATTATACATTTGAAAGCAATTTTATTCAAAGCTTTATTCATAACTATCACCCTTTCAAACAAATGAAACTGGTTCTGTTTTTTAATTATAGCATTACTGTAACTATTCTTCAATATGTATATATATCGAATTTAAGCCATAATTTATAGCACTTTTCACAACCATCCAAATGAATATCCGCCATTTATTCGCATAAGATTTCCTTTCAAAATAAATAACCTGATCCTTTCACTTATTAGTACCTTTTTTTCTGAAAAAGTCAAAGTGATTCTGAAAAAAATAGCGTGCTGCCGAAGGTAGTTATTCAGGAAAATGTGGCGCCTCCGGCGCAATTTTAAAACGAGCTGACCAGCTCGTTTTTTCTATAGCAGTCTTCGGCCCGCAGGGGTGAAGACTACCATTATACAGAACAAACGGGAGCACC
>JBGUVZ010000470.1:0-3564 GCA_045220685.1 Oscillospiraceae bacterium
ACCGTGGCCCGGGAAGTGCTTGATCGTGCAGATAATGCCGCTTTCACGGAATCCGGCAACCGAACGTTCAACCATCTGTGAAACAACTGCAGGATCGCTGCTGAAAGCGCGTGTACCGATGACAGGATTCTTTTTATTGGAATTAACATCTGCCACCGGAGCAA
The DNA here is from genome assembly GCA_045220685.1 of Oscillospiraceae bacterium. Lineage (GTDB taxonomy): Bacteria > Bacillota > Clostridia > Oscillospirales > Ruminococcaceae > HUN007. Next base: position 165 of record JBGUVZ010000470.1, read on the forward strand.
AATCGAGATTGAATCCGAGTTTTTTCAGATCGTTTCCGATGGTAAGTCCTTCTTTGTAGGCCTCTTCGGGATCACCTGTCTTACCTATTTTAGCAGTGTCCGGAAATTCCGTGGTTCCCATATCAGGATTGTTTCCGACACGTGCGATCTCGCCGCCTTCTTCGTCAACTGAAATGAACAGACCCGTTTTTGTACGTTCCTTAACATTTTTTATCATTTCCTCACACTGTTCCCTTGAGGAAAGATTTCTTTCAAAATAAATAAGTCCGCCGACAGGATATTTCTTCAGTTCCTCCTTTGTGTTCGGATACTCGGAAAGAAAATCCTCATCGGGCGAAAGCTGTTCCGGCTTGGTAATGAAAAGCTGATATACCTTTTCCTCAAATGACATCTCTGCGAGCAGATCAGCGGCTTTCACGTCCGCTTCAGACGAAGCCTGTTCTGTAACAGCTGGCTGTTCAGTCACCTGTGCCGCCGTTTCAGCCGGAATCATTTCTGTTTCGGAAACTGCTTCTGTTACCACATCAGCTTCTGTTTCAGTTTCCGGAGCAGCCTGCGGATCTGCCGGCTCCGGTGCAGGAGTTTCCGCCTGTGTAAGTGCCGGCTGTACTTCGGCGCTCTGCTCACTTCTGTCAGGCATGTTGTTTTTGAAGAATATTACTCCAACAGCAACAACAAGCAAAACCGCAAGAACGGAAGAAATATTGTCTTTTGTTTCCTTCCTCATTTTTTATCTGCTCCTTTCTGATGTCCGGCTTTGAGGAAAAATTCTTATCAGCTGATTATCAGAGATTCTCTCCGTTAGATTCCATTACCTGCTTATACCACAGTGCGGAATCCTTGACTGTCCTCTCCTGTGTCTGATAGTCAACATAGATAAGGCCGAATCTTTTGTCGTATCCTTCTGCCCATTCAAAATTATCCATTATAGACCAGTGCATATATCCAAGAATATCAATACCCTCATCAGCCGCCTTTTTCAGATACTGAAGATAGCGGTGAGTGAAGTCAGTTCGCTGGCTGTCATGCACCTTGCCGTCAAGAGCGATCCAGTCGTTGTTTGCCATACCGTTTTCAGTTATCAGTATCGGTACGCCGTAACGTTCAGACAGGAATTTCGGTGACCAGTACATGGTCTGAGGTGTGACAGGCCATCCGAAGGATGTTCTGGCAATGCCCTGGTATGTATCACTTGGATATCCGTACTCCGGAATAACGCTTCTGCTCTCGTAAATATTCAGTCCGTAAAAATCCACCGGCTGTGAGATGATCTCCATATCGCCTTCGTTTATCTCCGGCATATCATCGCCGAAAAGCTCGTAACCACGATCGTTGTATTTACCGAAAAAGATCGGATCAGCCCACCATGCAGGTGTGAAAATATAGCTGAACGCATTGAAGTCAAAACTCTGTTTTCTTGCTTCTTCAACTGCCGCTTCGTCATCTCCGGCCGGAGTACAGCATGGAGTTGAGAATGCAAATCCGACAACAGGCTTAAGCTTTGCATTTTCACGGATGACCTTTACAGCTTTTCCGTGTGAAAGAAGTACGTTATGTGTCATCTGTGTCAGGTCGCATGTATGGAACTTCATAAACGGTGCATGATTTCCCACATAGTGGCCAAGGCCGATAAACACCTGTGGTTCGTTCAGTGTCATCCAGTACTTCACCCTGTCTGACAGAGCGTCAACCACTATCTTTGTGTACTCTGCAAACCAGTCGGATGAATCAGGATTCAGCCAGCCGCCGCGCTGATAAAGTTTATGCGGATAATCCCAGTGAAACAGCGTAACAAGCGGTGTTATACCGTTCTTAAGAAGCTCATCCACAAGGTCAGAGTAAAATTTGATTCCCTTTTCATTTACTCGGCCTGTACCGTCAGGAAGTATTCTGGTCCAGTTGATGGAGAACCTGTAGTTTTTTATGCCGAGTTCCTTCATCAGAGCCACATCTTCCCTGAAACGATGGTAGTGGTCACATGCCTCGTTGCCTGTTTCGCTGTATTTTACGTATTTTTCTGTTCTTGCTGAAAGGCAGTTTGTGTATACATCCCAGACGTTCATTCCTTTGCCGTCTTCGTTGTATCCGCCTTCAAGCTGATATGCAGCTGATGCTGCGCCCCATAAAAAATCTTTTCTGAATGCCATATCCTCTAATCCTCCCTTTTTTAATAAAAACTCCGGAAAGCGAGTTGTTTTCCGGAGTTTGTTTATACTATACCGTTTTTATCAGATATTCATCGGCGGAACCTGAACGTGTTCTCCTGTGAAAGTTTCAGCCTTTTCAGTCTTTACAACTTCAACCTTGTTGTAAGCTTCCATACCTGTACCGGCAGGAATAAGCTTACCGATAATAACGTTCTCCTTAAGTCCCTGGAGATAGTCACTCTTGCCCTTGATAGCAGCGTCAGTAAGTGCCTTTGTTGTTTCCTGGAATGAAGCAGCTGAAAGGAAGCTTTCTGAGCTTGAAGATGCCTTTGTGATACCCTGAAGTACAGGAACTGTTGTAACAAGAGTTACGCCGAGTTCGCCTTCGTCGATTCTCTGCTGGAGTTCTGCATTGATTGTGTCGATCTCCTTCTTGTCAACGAGTGAGCCAGGAAGCAGATAGCTTGAACCGCTGTCTTCAACCTTGATCTTTCTGAGCATCTGTCTTACGATAACTTCGATGTGCTTGTCGTTGATATCAACACCCTGGAGACGGTAAACCTTCTGAACTTCATTGATGATGTAGTTCTGAACAGCTTCAATACCCTGAACTGCAAGGATGTCTGACGGGTAGCAGTTACCTTCAGTGATCTTTGTACCCTTTTCAATATCTTCACCGTCACGAACTCTGAGCTTGAGGTTCCATGGAATCATGTACTGTTCCTGTTCGCCTGTCTCTTCGTTTGTGAGGATAACGTTCTTTGTAGTCTTGATCTCTTCGATGCTTACGTGACCGCTGATTCTTGCAATGATAGCAGCATTCTTCGGACGACGTCCTTCGAAAAGTTCTTCAACTCGTGGAAGACCCTGTGTGATATCTTCTGCTGACGCGATACCACCTGTATGGAATGTTCTCATTGTGAGCTGTGTACCTGGTTCACCGATTGACTGAGCAGCGATAACACCAACAGCTTCACCGACTGATACAACATTTCCGTTTGCAAGGTTAGCACCGTAACACTTAGCACAAACACCGTGCTTAGCCTTACAGTGAAGTACTGAACGGATCTTGATGCGTTCAACACCCATGCCAACGATCTTCTTTGCGTCTGCTTCTGTCATGAGTCTTGTCTTAGGAACAACGACTTCACCTGTAGCAGGATCACAGAAGTTTTCAACGAGATAACGTCCAACAAGACGTTCTGAGAGCGGCTCGATCATTTCGCTGCCGTTCTTGATCTCGAAGATCTCGA
>JBGUVZ010000471.1:0-4833 GCA_045220685.1 Oscillospiraceae bacterium
AATCCGTTGACTTCAACGGTTATTGTCTTTTGTTCATATGTGTAATCAGGATAAAAATTTGCTATGTACCGTTGTGCGATCATTTTATAAAGATTTTTTTCCTTTTCATTCAGAACTGCAGAATCACCTGAATGCATTGTCGGTATAATTCCGTGATGCGCCGTGGTCTTTTCATCATTCCATACTTTTGTTTTAATGCACAAATCAGCTTTTGATACAGATTCTGCCAAATCTGGGGCTGTCTGTTTAATTGCAGACATCACAGATGATGCATCATGGAACTGGGACTCAGGAAGATAACCGCAGTCAGTTCTAGGGTATGTGGTCAGTTTCTTTTCATAAAGCGATTGACAAATATTCAGTGTTTCTTCTGCAGAATAGCCAAAATGATTTGAAGCAGCTGATTGTGCATCAGATAAACTGTAGCATAGGGGTGGTCTTTGAGTCTTTAATTCAACTGTGCAGTCCATAATGATTGCATCGGAATGTGCTTTTAGTGCCGTCAGAATCTTTCTGGCTTCATCTGTGCTGATAAGTCTGCCTTCGTTATCAAGACCCGTTACCTTATCATTGTTTACCAGATCTGCAGTGAACTTTTTCCCGTTTACTTCAAAAACAGCTTTAATGCAGTAAAAAGGTTTGGGTTTGAAACGCTGTATTTCTCTATCACGATCAACTACAAGTTTGAGTGTAGGAGACTGGACCCTACCAATAGTTATAAGGGAGTGTGCTGCTAACGTATAGGCACGAGTCATGTTGATCCCTACAAGCCAGTCTGCTCGCCCTCTAGCTTCAGCAGCGAATTTCATTCCCTGATATTCTGAATTTGGTTTAAGTGATGTCAGTGCTCTTTTGATGGAGGTGGAATCTACAGCATTACACCAGTAACGCTTTACCTGACCTATGTATTTGAGATAATCAAGAAGTTCATCAATTAGCAACTGTCCTTCACGGTCCGGATCGCCTGCATTGACCACACAAGAATTTTTCTTTAGCAGATCTGCAATAACTTTGATTTGTTTTTTGCAGTCTTTCTTTGGAACAAGGAGCCATTTTCCAGGAATAATCGGCAAATCTTCCCATCGCCAGAGTTTTTTACCATCTTTCTCAGGAACCGAACTGTCCAGATAGGCTTCAGGTTCTGCAAGTTCAAAAAGATGTCCAAAACACCAGGTAACGGTATTGTTACCTGTACAGTCAATGTAACCTTCATTTTTCTTAATAATTCCTAGTTGATCCGCAATAGCTCTGCCTACTGAAGGCTTTTCTGCAATAAATAGCATATTAGTTAGTTCCTTTTGTTAAATGTATGTTGGTATTGTTAAATGTATGTTGGTATTAAAAGCCACATATATTATTCAAGTTTGGTTTTATTCTACATTCAGAGTAAATATAGGTTTTACTGTGGTAATAATTTCATCCTGCTTAACAATTCCAAAATACCTTGAATCAAAACTTTTGCTGCTGTCTCCCTTAACAATATACTCACGATCCAGAAGCATCCGGTTTTCAAGATTGTTATGCATAACAGTCCTGTTTTGGCTGTCATGAGTTAATGGCTTGGAATTTCTGAGCAGAGAATTGTTGATGGTAATTCCTAAATTATTTAGGATCACAATATCACCTTTAACACCAACAATCCGTTTCAAAAGATTATATTCTTCAGATATGTACCCATTGATAACCCCCTGCCTGCATTCTTCTGAAGTTTGCATCAGTTTACGGGTATCAATAAGCACAATATCGTCTTTGCTGCAGCATTTATGATCAGTCCGGTAGTAGATGCCGACAGGCATTGAAGATGTTGAATTGATAACAACATTCGGATCTAAATTTAGCCAAAGCTGCACAGTAATAATCAGAAAAATGATTATGCTGAAGAATTTGCTAATTTTGGATTTGGGTAATAATTTCACTTGTTGCTACCTTTCAAATCAGTAGCGGATATCTGCAGACCGCTGATGTTAATGCGATTGCCCTTTTCATCCCGGAAAACTCGATCATTATCGGTTATCCGGTCGGAAGACTGCGGTTCAGGTATAGCAACACGTTCATTGAATACCTTGTCAAAGAAATACAGCGGTTGTTCACCGAAAATTGGCGGATGTCCTGCTGAAAATACCAGCATTTTACCGGCTTTTTCGATCATTCCTTGAGCATTTTTTACTGCTCCCGGTAATGACTTTACTTCTCCAGGAGTTAACAGTCTGCGTTGGGTTTCCTGGATGGAATAGCTGTATTTTGCGTTTAAGCCTGCACCGTTGCGGCTTTTAACCTCACGGACTACTGTAGTATCTCCGGTCATACGGGATATATAGTCACAAGTGTCGTCTTTAATTGCAGGAAAACAGTTCTGAATATGGCAGTTTGATGATATTGATTCATCTTTGCCATAAGCAGAGTAGAGCTGTCCTAAGTCCTGGGTTATCAGATAGCATTTGATCCCATATCCGGCAACGAAAGCTAAGGATTCCTGTACTATTTCCATTTTCCCCAAAGCAGGGAATTCATCCAGCATCATAAGCAGACGGTATTCATAGATTTTCTTTGCCTGCCCCTTTTCAAAGAGCATTTTGTTTACCAACAGTCTCATACACATACAGATGAAGATTCTGAGGATCGGACGGATACGACCTTTGTCGGAAGGCTGGGAAATCAGATAAAGACTCAATGGCATTTTACAGTTCATTAGATCTCTGATGGAAAAATCTGAATCTGAAACATTTTCTGCTACAATCGGATCACGGTATAAAGAAAGGTGAGATTTTACTGTTGACAGTACAGAACCACCTTCTTCTTCAGGTCGGTCAAGCATATCCTTTCCTGCTGCACGAATAGTTTCGTTTGGATGTGCTGCCATTTCTGTCCAGAGCTTTTTTATTTCTCCGGAATTTGCCAGCAGATAATCAATCGTTGAAAGATTTGCTTTAAGGTACTTCTGATCCTGCGGTGTTGGATTTGCCATTTCACGAACAGTTTTTGATTTGTAAATAACAAATAGAATAAGCCCCGTATAGAGTGCAAAAGCAGTCTTTTTCCAGTGTCCGTCTGGACCATCAAGACCTTTACCGTCAGGATCTACAATCATTTGTGCAAGATTCTGTACGTCACCGATTTCATATTCTGTACCTACTCGGATTTCATCAAGCGGATTCCAGTGTGCAGAGCCTTTTGCGGCAAACTCAAGTCTGATGCATTTTCCTTGAAGTCCGGTTTTGCGCCATCCTGAAGTGAGAGCCCATAGTTCACCTTTAATATCGTTAACAACGACAGAATGCCCCCAGGAAAGCATTGTAGGAACGACCAGACCTACGCCTTTACCAGATCGGGTTGGTGCAAAGCACAGAACGTGTTCAGGTCCTGAATGGGTGAGATAGTGGAATTTATTGTATTTGTCTCTGAAAGCACCTACATAGACAACCGGATCATGAATATCAGGCTGTATATATTGAATTTTACCTCCGAAACCTTTAGTGACTCTGACAAGACCTGCATCAATGATATCCTGCACATTGGACCATCTTGCAGAGCCATGCAAGTATTTATTACCTTTCAGTTTTGATTCTGCTATGAGAGTGGCGATTATAACCAGAAGGAAACCAGCAAATAATCCGCCGAACATAATATATTCCGCCTGTTCAAAAATCTTTGGATATGCATTATGCCAGTTCAGTTCCCACTCGAAAATTTTCCAGGGGGCATACAGATGTTCAAAGTTTGGACCTAGAGCAGGCTGATATTGAAATGTATGTGCAAGATATTGCGTGGAACCCCACATTCCGAGAAAAGAGCTGGCAGCAAGAATAGTCAGTTTTAGAGCAACTTGTTTAGGCTTGTTTTTGGATTCAAAACGTTCCGGTCCTACCCGGTTATCATATGATGGATCAACTTTTTTCATGAATTTAACCTTTAAGTTCGATAATTTGTATAATTTTATTTCCTAAAAAAATTAGGAATTACTCTGCGGAAATTTATCACAATAATGAACAGCATTTTCTGTGTGTTCGCTGTCGTAAACTATTTGATACATATCCCTGCAGTAGCACTTGAGGGATAAGTCATTTCCGTACCATTTAGCCAGAATGCAAGACTTGCAAGCTACATTATCAGAAGGCTTGAACATCATGGGACACTGCTCAAGTGCAACGGACTTGTATCGGGTTGGTTCATCAGGTTTTTTATCTGATTCCGGTTCTGGTGGTGGTTCTTCTTCAAGATTTTCGATTATCTTTGACAGTTCATCCAACTGTGCAATTTCTTCATCAAAGTTTGCATCATTATCTGTATTACTCATAATTTCCTGCCTTTGTGTATAGTTTTAGAGATTTTTTCTTTGATACGGGAGATTGTATCTACAGCTCTGTTTCTGATCGCTGTTATGATTTTGCCGGTTGTACGCTGCTTATTCTCTTGTTCTATCTTCTTTTTTTGTTCTTCAATCAGACGAATTATTGCAGCTATTTCTGTATCGATCCCGGTAATGGCATTAAGGTTTGTTTTCGTGAAACCCTTCTTCCAGTTGATTGAATTCTTTGAATCAATCTTCTGGATAAATAACCCTGACGTTGACAGCCTTATGTAGTGCTGTGCGGTGCGGTATATTTTTCCTCCGGATTTGGTAACATAAACCGGCTGTGCTTTTGCCATCAGTTTTTCATCCAGCTTCTGCATTATTTCAGCGTTGAGTTTGCGCTCCTTCGTGTTTCTTAGAATTTCAACAGCAGTTTCATTACCATGCAGAGCTTCAGAATGCAGATAACCACGCCAGGTATTTTTCTCTCTGAGCTTACGCAACCTGAATTTTTCCGCCAGATAAAGTGCTTCTTTGTTCTG
>JBGUVZ010000472.1:0-2685 GCA_045220685.1 Oscillospiraceae bacterium
ATGCAGTAATAAATCCAAATACAGAGCTTATTATTTTATAATAATTTATGAAAAATGCCGAAGAACTCTATCCCTGCGTGTATAACCACATCTGTGCTGCCATACATGGAAACAGTAAAATTCCAAATCGAAAAAAAGCTGACGGTAAGGAACTGAAGGCATTTTTCACTGCCTCAAAAAAATAAGACATTCCGTCAATAAAGGTTATTTTTTTCATTCTTTATAACCTTAAAAACACAATAATGAGTCACCGTTATTCCGGTTGCTCATTATATAAACACATGTAAACACTGTTATCCCAAATGAAGACGAATTATAGCACCAAATAAACAACAAAATATATCCATAGTATATATAAGCACCTCTGTGGTTTGGAATAACCGGCTTCAGAATAATTTTTGATAATTATGAGAGACGGAAGTTTTTGCAAACTTCCGTCTCAAATGAATGGAGATTAGGATTTTCCTGAATAGGGAGCAGTCAACTGACTGTTTCCGATTACGGAGTGACCTGCTTCGTAATTGGAAACATACATGATTTTTATGATTCCATCATTTTCTCTTTTACCGGAAAAGCCTGTCGATTTATCTAATTATAACCCTACTGTTATAAGTAGGCTGAATGTATTCGTATAGGTATTTTCTGCTGGTTTCAGGAATTTTTTCTATGGCATCGGCTCCGTATTTATTGAGTTCTGCCTGTAGTTGATCATAATTTGCTAACGAATAGTCTCTCAACGCAAACATCTTCTTTTTATTTGTAAGCCTTTTCTTGATAATTACAGTTTTAACTGTACCTCTGACGCCTTTTTCTTCCTGCAAAGATATGTCTCTTTGGGCAGTTTCCCACGTAATGGCTCGACATACCTGTATATATTCGTCATCAGAAGTAAAGTCGCTTTTTGCCGGGTATTTTGGTCTTATTTTCTTTTCAAATAACGAGCATTTAACAAAGCAAAATTTAGGTTTGTTAAAATCGAAATAGCCGTCGCTGTCATAATCTATTATTTTAATCCACTTAGCTGTTCCCAAATGCTCTTTCATGAATAGTACGGCAAATGATTCCGGTGTTTTAGCGTATTTCTTATATTTCTCCAGGTATCGTTTAAATTTGAGATTTATCATGATTATTCCTTAAGCCAAAATTGGCTGAAAAATTTAATACACATGCAGATTTCATTTATCATCTGCCATGCGGACTGATCGAACGGATATAATCTGTCATGGTCAGCCGCGGTACTGAACAACAGGAATAATATTTGCGTAATATTCAGATTCACCAATAACCTTGGTATTACGCAAATATGGTACCCGTGTTCAGTCATTAACCACGCTTTTTTCTGCGTTTTTTCGATAATTTCTTACCGGAAAAACTTCTTAAACGTGATATTCCTGGAGCTGCTTTATTGCCGAGAGGCTCCTCATTCATATGTTTTTCAAGGTAATCCCATTCTTCTGCGGTAGCTCCGCTTGAAGTGGCATCATAAATTTCCTGCGGGGTTCTCGGAATGTCCCACAAAAAGTCCCAATCACTCATATTGTTCTCCTTAATAAGTAAATAACGATGTAACTCAGTTAAGCATTCATTCTCTAAACCATTGCAGTAACAACCTCCCTTTTTCATTCATTGATAATATTCCCGTATTCCAGTCATAATCCGTTAACGGTCTTATACCGTTAAGTGCGATATCGACATGACGTGAAAAGCCTCTTTCCAAACGTTCACTCCAATCGAAGCCTGAATCCGATGTCAGGAGTTTGATGATGTCTTCCGGCAAATTATGACGAATCATGGTATTGTCGATTCCGTCAGTCAGCTTTATTTCATTTTCAGCTTCCAGAAAAGCAAGAACCTCTTTGGCTTTACGCATTAAAATCCCAAACTGAAGATCCGGATTACGAAAAGAGACATAATCTCTGAAGCCTCCGTCAATGAATTCGCATATAAGTTCTTTTGAAAGCTTCTTTACATTAAACTCTTTTTCAGGATTCATTTTTAAAACCTTAAGCAGAAAATCAGTTTTTATGTACCTCACAACTTTTAAGAGTGCATCAGCATGATTCAGGAATTGAATGCTTTTGACCCTGTTTACGAATTCAAAAGGAATCAGTTTCAAATCTTCTGACATTACCTTGTGTTCAATTTCCTCCTGTGTAAGGTCAATGTAATCGGGATTACCAATTTCAGTATCAACCTCGTCTTCTTTAAGAATTCTGGCTCCGTATATATACAGATTGCCGAAGAGATCCTGCTGTGTCAGATTCAGGTGTAACTCATCGATAACATCTGACAGTTCCGGATTATGCTCAAACAGAAAATCAGGCCAATTGTTTTTTTCTGAACTGACAACCTCAGCTGTTTGCGCTGCAATAAGCTCACTTAAAGGAACATTGAATATTTCGGCAAGCTTTTTCAGTTTCTCCTGTTTGATACCGGTCAGGCCGTTTTCCCAGTTTTGTACTGATGTTGTAGAAACATTGAGTTTCTCTGCCAGCATTTCCTGAGTCATTCCCACTCTTTTTCTGAACCTGTATATAAATTTTGCTTTGTTCATCGTGCTGTTTATCCTTCGAACATGTTTATGATACTTGGGTTATTATATTACTAACACTAAGTAATAATTAATATTCGATAAATAATTACTTGGTGTTTATACCAATGTCAGTCTCTACATGCCTTTCCTCT
>JBGUVZ010000473.1:0-2341 GCA_045220685.1 Oscillospiraceae bacterium
GAATGAAACTATGTCTATACCGTGTTCCTTAAGTCTGTCAAGCGGATCGCCGCCCTTGAGTGATGTCCAGTCGAGATATACTTTAGCACGCGGATTTGTAAGTTTTACACCGAGAGTAAATGCGTTTATCGCAGCTGGAGCACCGTAGATCGGATAGTCGGCAATGTAGCCGATCTTGTCCTTTTCGGTCATTGCACCGGCAATAGCGCCTATGATGTATTTTGCTTCGTATACACGCAGATAGTATGATCTCAAATGCATGTATGCGTTGTTAAGCGAGCAGTTGCAGATGATTGTGTCCGGATGGTCGATGGCGCATCTCAGACTTATTGTGCTGAGAACAGGAGTTGTCGTGAAAATGAGTTTAAAGCCTTCGGCAATTAGATTTTCAAGAACTGAAATATCTGAGCTGTCGTGAGTTACAACGGACTGTACTTCTATTCTGTCGCCGAACTTTTCCTTGACCTTCATGCTCTCATGATCATGACGGCGTGTCCAGCCTGATTCCTCGGCAGATTTGAAATGAACAAAAGCAACTTTGAGCTTCTGAGGTATCACGTTGCTTGTGATAATATGAGCTATAGACTGTGCTATGGACTTTTTCTGTTCTTCAGGCTCTGTTACCATCTGAAGATGGTTTTCGTCGCCTTCGCCTGCAGCAGTAAATTCAGACCATACCTTTTCGACGTTTGCCTTTATCTCGGCAGATGACTGGTCGCGGACGTTCTCGTATCCGAAGATGTCCATGTAGGTCAGCAGCTGGTCACCGATACGTGCCTTGAGTTTATCTCCGCCCTTTTCGAGATAAAACTTTCTGAAACTGAAGTAGACGTACTTGAGGTCGAGCATTTCATCGTCAGTGAACTTGTTGTTGTCGTTCGGATGAACGTGCCTGTAAAGACGCTCGTAGTTGCCTTCACGGCTCATGAGTACGTAGTTTACCTTAGTTTTAGCGTAGAAATCCAGGTATTCATAATATATGCGGTTTTCAGCTGTATCATTTTTCTGCGGTATCATTCTTATGACGTTGCCTTCGATGGCTACCGCACCCATGTATTTCTGAACGCTGACACGCTTGTTGCCCTCAACAAGATAGTAGCGGTTCATATATTCGTAAGCAACTACAGGATCGCGCTGACCGTTTTCGCAAAGCGAATCGTAGAGTTCCGCCCACTTTGTTGCGAATTCTGTTTCCGGCGGAAGCAGAGGCATGAAATCGCGTGCAAAAGCGTTTGTTCGTCCTGATGTATATGTACCGGCAATGAGTTCTATAGGTATTTCGATAAGACCGAGTCTGCTCTGTGACATAGGCGGTTCGCCTGCGATCATGTCTTCGAGTACAGGCAGGTAAGGGTATTTACCTTTTGACGCCAGGTTCTTGTATGTCTTTTCACCTATCTTCAATGCCTTCTGATAATCTGTATAAGCCATATTGCACCTCCGTGTTTAATATGAATATAAACTTATTTTAACATATTTCATGTTCTTTTTCAATCTTTTTCTTGCCTTAACATGCGGTAAATACGAAATTTGGTTACTATTCACGGCCTAATTTTCCCAGCACAAAAGAAAAGAAAATATTTTTTAGTAAGTGGCAAACTCGGGTCAAGTGAAATGTTTTTTGTACATTTTGTCTTGATGATATTATATGAATATGATATAATGGGTATGGGAAATTGGTTTTGTAGCATTTGAATTTGTTTCAAATATTAATCGATTGGAATTATTCTTTATCAGGCATATCAGTGTTACCGTGCGAATGTGGGGCTGTAATGAGCGGTATATGATCATGCTAAAAAATATGATAATAACGGTGCTGGATTTGTTTCCAGTACCGCTTTTTCATGCGGATACACCGAAAATAAGAAAAATTTTAAATTTTCATAATATTTTTTTGAAATCATGTAACACTTTATGATTCTGTTTCGATTACTGTTTATGAAAGGTCGATCTTACAAAACATTTTGCAAGGAGGAATGAAAATGACAAGCAGAGAACTGGCAGACATGATGCAGCGATCACCGGCTGAATGTCATAAAGCACTTGTCAGAGAATATGGCAGATATGTTTATGCTATTGTATACAATAAACTGAGAGGTTGCGGCAGTAATGAAGATATAGAGGAATGTGTAAGTGATGTCTTTGCAGATCTGTTCTTAAAATGTGAACTTGATATGTCATCTGAAAATGATATAAAAGCGCTTATTTCAACTCTTGCTACCAGAACTGCAATTGATAAATTCAGAAGCTTATGCAGAAAACCAGGTTATATTGCAGATGCCGACGAGGACTATATGCATGAACTTGCTTCTGATTTCAGCGTTGATGAACAGGTTGACCG
>JBGUVZ010000474.1:0-2098 GCA_045220685.1 Oscillospiraceae bacterium
CTCGAAACGTTCAGACTTATAGGAAATAACTTTCCGGGACTTGTAAAGTGTATGAGCACAAACGGACTTCTGCTTTCAGAAAGAGCAGATGATGTTATAAATGCCGGTGTGGATTCACTTACAGTCACGGTAAATGCAGTTGATCCTGAGATCAGTGCTAAACTGAACAGAGGGATACTCTGGCACGGAAAGCACTACACAGGTACGGAAGCTGCAGAAATACTTATTAAAAATCAGCTTGAAGGCATCAGAAAAATAAGTGATGCGGGCATAACGGTAAAGGTGAACACGGTTCTGGTGATCGGCATCAATGATGAACATATTGAGGAGATCGCACGTACTGTTAAAGAAGCAGGAACTTCTATCTACAATATCATCCCGCTTATTCCGCAGCACGAACTTAAGAATTATCCTGAACCGACATGTGTTCAGATCGATGGTGCAAGAACAAAGGCACAGAAATATATCGATGTATTCCGTCACTGCCAGCGCTGCCGTGCGGATGCCATAGGCGTTCCCGGCGAAAAGGACTTCGGTGACCAGATATATCTCAAACGTATAGCTCACAAGGATACGTTCTCACACGGATAAAGTTTTCTCCGTTAGCAGGGAAGGATCTCTGCACTGTGCCGCCGCATACTCTGCTCGCGGCGGTACAGCATATTTTTAAAGAGCAGACCGATTTATAACGAAAGGTGTAATAATACAATGGCTAAAGAAATAAGACAGATCGCAATCTACGGAAAAGGCGGCATCGGTAAATCAACAACTACACAGAATCTCACTGCAGGACTTGTGGAAAGAGGCAACAAGGTAATGGTAGTAGGATGTGACCCGAAGGCGGATTCAACAAGACTTCTTCTCGGCGGACTTGCACAGAAGACAGTTCTCGATACACTTCGTGAAAACGGTGATGACATCGAACTCGAAGATATCATCAAGGAAGGCTACGGCGGAACGCTCTGCGTAGAATCAGGCGGACCTGAACCGGGTGTCGGATGTGCCGGACGAGGAATAATCACTTCCATCGGACTTCTCGAAAGTCTCGGTGCCTATACTGATGACCTTGACTATGTTTTCTACGACGTTCTCGGTGACGTTGTGTGCGGCGGCTTCGCAATGCCGATCCGTGAAGGCAAGGCCAAGGAGATCTACATAGTTGCCAGCGGTGAGATGATGGCTCTCTATGCAGCAAACAATATCTCAAAGGGTATTGCACGCTATGCAACACAGGGTGGTGTCCGCCTCGGCGGTATCATCTGTAACAGCCGTAACGTTGACCGCGAACGTGAACTTGTTGAAGCGTTTGCAAAGGAACTGGGAACTCAGCTCATCCACTTCGTTCCGCGTGACAACGAAGTACAGCGTGCCGAGATCCACAGAAAGACGGTTATCGACCACAATCCGAAGGCAAAGCAGGCAGATGAATACCGTGAACTTGCACGCAGAATAGAGGAGAACAAAAACTTCGTAATTCCAAAGCCGCTTTCAGCAGAACGCCTCGAAGAGATCCTGTTTGAATACGGTCTCATGGATAATATAAAAGATAACTATGTTATCTGATGTAAATATGGATTCTTCCATTTAATATAGATCACCAGCCCCATATACGGCATAGCCGGATATGGGGCTGTTCCTCTAATAGATTGAATCTATAAGTAACAATAGTCATTACGTATTAGACAAATACCTATCAATATGATATGATAAGTATGCGATAAGAAATAACAAACAATTTTAAATAACGAAAGGTGATCTATATGAAAATTTCAGAAAACAAGTTAAGAGTAATCGCATTCCTGGCAGCGGTTTCAATGTTCACAGGATGCGGCGCTTTAAACAACAGCCAGACAGAAACACAGACTGGAAATGATGCAGCACCTGCGGCAACTGAAGAAGCAGAAAACTCAGGTGAAGAAAGCAGCGAAAAGGACTGCTGCGAGGACAAGGAAGCAAGCTGCTGCGAGGACAGTGCACCTGACTGCTGCGGTGATGCTGAAACAGCACTTAGCGGAATTCCGGAAAAAACAAACTTAAATATAGGATATCTCAATTCAACTGCTCATCTTCTTGCATTCGTTGCATCAGAAGAGGGCTA
>JBGUVZ010000475.1:0-4064 GCA_045220685.1 Oscillospiraceae bacterium
GCCTTTTCTTCTCTTTCGAGGAACTCTGAAAAAGTAAGTTCCGGAAGACCTTTTCTGATATTTCTTTTGTTCAGTTTTTCAAAAAGCTTCATTTCAGTTTTTTCGATATTAAGCGATTTATCCGAACTTCCGGATAGTTCATCAAATGATATCTTGTTTTCTTTTTTGTATTTTCTCTTGTCGGCAGTAAGGCTTCTGTAAAGAACAAAATAAACCGTACATACAAGAAGTGAGATCCATAAATACGTGCCATCAAAATTATTTTTCTTCGCATGAACAACAAGATACGCAGCACATATCATGATCAAAACAGCATATATCAATTTAAAGGCTGATGATACCTTTTTGAATTTCTCAGATGAGGATGCCATCGCCTTTTTAAGAACCGCTCCTGTTATGAATTCAAAAACTATGACAGTAGCTATTCCAATAAGATATCCCCACAAATTGATACTGTCACGAAAATGCCAGAAGTCCACTTTTTCACCATCAGCCAGTGTCGCAAGGAAGTACATAAAATTCAGCAAAGTCGAAAAGCCAGTCAGTACAAAAACAGGTAACATCATTTCAATTATCTTCACTACGCGGCTCCTGAGACTGACACCGCTGCAAAGTTCCCTGCAGAATGTACTTAAGTCTCCGCCAATCATCTGATCAGCAGATTTTCCGTCTTCCTGAGCAGTAAGAAATGAATCCATCACTTCGCTGAGTAGTTCTTCAGAGCGTGTCTCGTCCATATTTACCGCTCTGACATATTCGCATATCTGGTCAAATACATTTTTATATTCCGGTTTGAGATTTTTTATATGATAAGCGTATGAGTTATACATCGTTTTATCTCCTTCTGTTTTCGATTACTCTTCTGCACATTCATATACCGGTCGGATCATTAACAAAACCGGATTCTCTTTTGGACTTTATCCATGCGAGACGTTTCTTTCTGGTATAGTTTGCGCCTCTGTAGGCTGTGTATATCACATAGATCTCCAGAGCAATTATCGGGGTAGAATAAATAATCAGTTCAGCATAATCCCCAAGGGAACAAAAGACATGACACAGCCCGAATAAGATCAAATTCACAGGAACGAATACACAAAAGTAAAACAAAATTCCTTTCTTGCCGGCATTCTTTTCTTCAATATCGAGAAATTCTTCGAATGAAATTTCAGGTTTTCCATTTCGTATATTTTTTTCGTTAATATTTTTAAACTTCTTTTGTTCTATATCATCAAGATTTTTATATGATCTGCTTCCGGGTTGACTCTGTTCTTCAATAAGTTCCTCGAACCTTTGTCTGTTTATTTTTCTCTTTTCACTTGCAAGAATCAGATAAACTGCAACAGCGGCACCGCTGAGGATAAAATATATCAGTACCGTCAGAGCACTACACTGACCATTTTCATATTCTCTGAAGAACTGACTGTACACTACCATCCACGGTAAAATACAAGCTGCAATAGCACAATATCTAAACGCTCTGTACTTTTCACGGCTTACCTTTAAGAATTTGCTGACAATAACTTTTCCGACTGCCATTATCGCCAGATAAGCTCCCATCCAGCAAAGAAAATACCACGGCTTTGCATTTATCTTATAAGTAAACAGATTTATTTTTTCACCTTCCAGTATCTTCTGCAGAACATTAAAAAGATCCTTCGCACATCTTCCAAAGCAAATAATAGATACCGCAGCGGTGTATTCAAGCACACTGATTATCCTGCTTTTCAGGCTTACTTCTGAACAAAGATCAGTACAGAACTTCGTTATATCATTTCCGGTGACCTGTTCTACTGACCTTCCATCATTCTGAGCTGACAGGAAAATATCTATAACGTCATTCAGTATTTCATCCTGCCTGAGTGAATCGATTATATTCGACTGGACATAATCTTCGACCTTCCCGAAAGCTTCGCTGTACTCCGGTACAAGATTCTTTTTATATTTAGTATATGAGTTATACATATCCGTACCTCCTTCAAATCGTTACACATTATCTGCCGGAACATCGTCATAAAGAAGGCTCTCCGCACTCCGGCTTATTTTTCTGTATCTTTCTTTAAAATCTGACAAAGCGTCTGAACCTTCATCTGTTATGCTGTAGTACTTGCGTACAGGTCCGAGGGGTGATTTCGCTCTGCGGCACATGATCAGCTTATTCTTGTCCAGCCTTGTAAGCACCGGATAGAGCGTTCCCTCTCCGATATCTTCAAAGCCGGCTTTTTCAAGTTCGCCGATTATCTCATAGCCGTAGGTCTCACCCTTAGCGATTACCGCAAGTACACAACCCTCAAGGACACCCTTCAGAAGCTGTGCATTATCCATGGCATACATCCTTTCCGGTGCTCACTACTTTGCATTGTTTAGTAGCTTGATTATATTTTAGCATGACTACTTTGTTTTGTCAAGTAGTAAAAATAATTCAGTGTCAGTTATTGAACGAGTGGCTTAAAAATGATATAATAGAACATACCATTAAAATGCGGATCAGGCTGTGGATACAATGTTTCACCCTGTATCCTGCACTGAAAAAAAAAGGAGATATAGCAATGATCAAAAAAATACTGAAAACAACACTTATAATACTGCTTTCCATCATCCTTCTAGCAGTAATATTTCTGCTTGTAGTTTCCCACAACACGGCATTTTACCGTACTGTTTATCCTGGAATCGACGACAGCATGAGCGATTATCCTTATATGGATGAAACCGTACCTTCTGATTTCGTGGCGCGTACCGTTCATGGTATTACGATAAAAGGGCCGGCAGACTGTGTTAATTCCAGTGATGGCGGAAGTGTACCGTTCAAAAGCGACAACTTTATGGTCATGGTGATGTCATCCAGCGAGGACCATAGTTCAATTCTGGACACTGATGAAGATCCTTTCACCGATAAGGATTACGAACACTACTATAAGAAGCTCGGTGAAGAAATACCTGATACATCGATAGAAGATATCGTATATCTTCGCGACAGATTCAACGCTGAAACATGTAAAGGACTGCACGGAAAAGATCTGCTGATCTTCAATTTCAAGGCATATTCAAAGACGATAGTCACAGGAGTAGAAACTCCGTATTTTTATCACGGCAGGAATTTTGACGGTCTGGTATGTGAAATCGGAAGTCTACCTAAAAAAATGACCAGTGTGATGATATCCAACTCGGACTTGCGCTATTTTGCGACCATCTATATCAGAAGCGATGATGATCAGCTTATACACCAGGTAATCGCAGGCATCGATCCGTCAGCGTTTCTTGCCGGAGATGTACTGTAACTAAAAAGCCTTACTGATTTTTACGTCAGTAAGGCTTTTTACTATATGATCATCAAAATGAATTTAGTAAAGCATTTGACTATCTGTTGAATGTAAATCAACACTAAACTAATAAGCTAACAAATTATCAGGCGATAAAAAAATATTTTTTAGTTATTAATAGAAAAGTGTTGATTTTTCCTCAGACATGTATTATAATATTGTGTAGATAAAAAGCAAACGGAATATTTCATGTCCTTTAACAGACATGAACGTATGTAATTTAAGAAAGGATAATTTAAATGGTAAACCCACGCGACAGACGTGTCAGAAAAACCGAGGAACAGCTTGTAAAGGGACTTACAAAGCTCATGAAAACAAAGAGCATCAAGAACATTACAGTAAGGGAACTCGCTGACGAGGTTGACATCAACCGTTCAACCTTCTACCTCCACTACAAGGATATTTTCGACATGGTTGAAAAGATCGAAAACGAGCTTGCCGCAAACCTTATCAGCACACTTGACGAGCTCAACAACAACCACATCACACAGAACATCCTTCTCGATTTTCTGAGCGACACTTTCGAAACCATCTACCTTAACGCAGAGCTCTGCGCAGTACTTTTAAGCAGCAACGGCGACATAAGCTTCCAGAAAAAGCTTCGTGACATAATCGACACAAAGACTCTGGAGATCGTAAACACTTATCTTGCCGGAAAAGCAACAAAAGATGAAACTGTTCTCATCACAAGCTTCATCATCAATGGTATACTCGGTATCATTTCTACATGGCTGCAGAACATCAGCA
>JBGUVZ010000476.1:0-5383 GCA_045220685.1 Oscillospiraceae bacterium
AGGAATACCACAGGAAGAAATACCAAAACTCTTCGACCGCTTTGCCTCAAAGTCAAGCGACACAAAAATGTACAGCTCCGGCCTCGGAATGCCGATAGCACAGAAAATAGTGCGCGCCAACAACGGAGAAATATTCGTCTACTCAGAACCCGGAAAAGGCACAAGATTTGAATTTGTTTTCCTGGGCAAATAAAATAAACAACGATGCCTACGGCATTGCATTCAGAATCATAATTTATAATCTTTTTAAAATCAAAAATGTCAGGAACGGAGTTGCTTCCTGACATTTTTTGTTTATACTCCCTCGTGCACTGTTAGTATTTGTTATTTTAGAGTCCTCGATTTAAAATCTTTAGCATTTATTTACATTGTTTTTATTGACATTCATGTTTGCTATATGCTATAATAGTTACAGTTGTACAGCAAAATAATATTGAATTTGGTCATGATCAATGATATAATTGGAGGTAGAAGAAAAACAAATGCTGCAGAAAAACTCATTCTGGCAGACGCTAGACTCGTTAAACGGTCGGGAATATATCGACTACGCTGCAAAAGGTCTACTTGCCTACAAAGGAGTAGCCGCTTATGTTCTTAAAGGAAGTATAAGTGAACTTGCCGACTATTCTGCCCAATACATTGCAAAGCACTGTATAGTTGGAGAACCTGTTATCGCAGGAATAAACGTTCACAGAGATTCCGGTACAAATAAGAACAATCGGTTTTCAGAAAAAAGCAATGAAAATGCCACTGAAAAAATTGATCTGCTCTGTAATGAAGACTCTGATATCAACGAAGGAAAAGTCACGTTTGATGTTATCTTCAAAGTACGCATTCCGGGTACAAAAGGTACTAAAACAGTTATCATCAATCTTGAAGCACAGAACAGATTCAATCCCGGATATCCGCTTGTTACACGAGGTATCTACTATGACGCCCGAATGATATCAGCACAGTACGAAAAAGAATTTTCCGGTTCTGATTATCATAAGATTAAAAAAGTCTATTCCATCTGGATCTGTACCAACCCGGACAGAAAGCATGTTGACACTATAAGCAGGATAGATCTTTCTCACACAAAAGTATTCGGAAATCCGGATATCAAACGTTCACACTACGACAAAATGGAAGTCACCGTTATCGGGCTTCACCGCAACGGAAAAAAGAAATCAGGAAATCCGCTTATAGATATGCTCAGTGTTCTTTTCGACAGAAAAATGAATAAAGATACCAAGCGAAGCATACTCGAAAATGAATACGGCATACGAATGACTAGAAAATACAACGAGGTGATCGACAAGATGTGCAATATAAGTGAATACTGGATTGAACCTTATTACAAAGCTCAAAAGATCGAAGAAAATGCAAAAAAGATGATCGCTGATGCTGATAAGAAATTTGCTGATGCTGATAAGATGATTGCTGATGCCGATAAGATGATTGCTGACGCTGAAAGAAAATCTGCTGACGCTGAAAAGATGATCGCTGATGCCAAAAAGATAATTGCTGACGCTAATAAGAAATCCACTGACTTTGAAGCAGAAAAAGCAAAACTTATCAGTCTTTTAAAAGCACGAGGTATGTCAGAAGAAGAAATCAATACAGCTATGGCAGAACCATCAGGAGTTTAACTCAATCTTTTAAACACAGTAATCAAATAATAAACACAAACAAGGCTGCGTAACTTTTCGATTACGCAGCCTTGTCTTTTTCACAGATAAGCAAACCTTAAATTAATCAAAATCAATATTTCCTATACAACAAACAACGGAATGCGTGAAAATGCATTAACGACCTTAAATGCGGCAGCGGCAGTATCTTCGGTTTTACCGATGATACTGCCGCTGCTGCTTAATATATTCGTTTGATCATTAAATGATCATCAATCACTTAGCGTAATAAACATTAGGAGCTGAAGGGAGCTTGTAACCAGTGCCCATGAAGAAGCTTGTGTGCGGTGGCTGGTTGTAAGCTGTGTTTTCAGCTGCAACACCTGTTCTGTACTGGCTGTCGTGCATGAGTGTGAAGAGTCTGTACTCTGTTTCATACGGTGTAGCGTAGATTCTGAGAGCTGAGCTGTCTTCTGTATGAAGAACAAGCTCTTCACGCCAGTCACCGAAGAGATCGGCTGTAAGGTTTGGAGTATTCTTTGTGCCGTTGCATGCTACGCATCCCTGAGCTGTAAGGAGTGTCTTAACTCCGCCTGATGTCCACTCAGAAATTGTATTGCCGTCAAGGAGTTCGCTTTCGAGGTCGCCGTCCCAGTTGATAACGAAGTTTACTGCGAGACCGCTTGATGAACCGATGTTCTGACCTGAGCCGCTGTAGAGTGTGCTGCTTCTTGCACCCCAGAATTCAGCTGAATCATTGCCAGGAACGATATTTGCTGCACATGCACGTCCTGTATCCTTGTCGCCTTCATAACGGAAGATGATCTCACCTGTCTTGGCATCTGAAAGTGTACAGCCCCAAGGAGATACTTCGTGGCACTGCCATACTTCAAGGCCTGGTCTTGAAGGTATGAAGTCACTTACATGCATTGCATCGCCGTGGCCGAGCTTCATTGAATAGAGGCCCTTGCCGTCGTGATCGATGGTGCATGAACCGTAAATGATCTCGTCAAATCCATCACCGTCAACGTCTGCTGAAACGAGGTTGTGGTTACCCTGTCCGCTGTAATCACTGTTTGGCTTGCCGCGCTTGTCGGTTCCGCCGTCATAGCTGTCGAAATACCAGCGCTGGGTGAGCTTGCTGCCGTTCCAGTCATATGCTGCAAGGCATGCTCTTGTATAGTAACCACGGCACATAACTGCACTCGGATGTTCACCGTCAAGATATGCTACTGTTGCGAGGAAACGGTCAACACGGTTGCCGTAATCGTCGCCCCATGTCTGCTTAAGTGTATTTCCTCTCGGAGGATTGTAGTTTATAGTATCCATAGCGGCACCTGTTTCGCCGTTAAATACTGTGAGATATTCAGGACCGCTCAGGATATATCCGTTCTGGTTTCTGTAATCCTTTGAACCGTCACCGATAACCTTACCTGTAGCATCCTTTGTTCCGTCAGCTGTCTTGCAGATCATTTCTGCCTTGCCGTCGCCGTCAAAGTCATAAACCATGAACTGTGTATAGTGAGCACCGGCACGGATGTTCTTACCAAGATCTATTCTCCAGAGCTGCTTGCCGTCAAGCTTGTAGCAGTCAAGATATACGTTTCCTGTGTAGCCGGACTGTGAGTTATCCTTGGCATTTGAAGGATCCCATTTAACGATGATCTCAAGCTTGCCGTCACCGTCGACGTCTGCTGTTGAGCAGTCAGATGCAGAATATTCACATCCTGATCCGTCAGGCATTGTCATTCCTGCAGGCTTGTTGAGCTTGAGTTCGAGATAATCACCGCCGATAACGATATTATCTTCATTGATCTCGCTTCTTGTGTCGTTTACAAATGTTTCTACCTTGTAGCGTGAAGATGTGCTGCCTGATTTGTCGAGATATGTAGTTGCCTTTCCTGCATCAGCAGTGTAGATGAGTTCACCGTCTCTGAAGAGTTTGAATACTGTGTCAGCAGGATCTGTAGCAAGAGTTCTCCAGCTTACGAGCATTCCGTTGCCTGTCTTTACAGCTGAAATAGCTCTGTCGAGTTTTTCCATCTGTCTTGAACCAGGTGATACCGGCGGTTCATAAGGGATAACTGAAGAATCTGTAAGTTCAGCCGCAGCCTTATCTGTCTGGATGAGCTTGATAAGATCAACATTCGGACCGCCGTCAGATGTTGTTGCAACAGTCTTTATCTTGTTTTCGCCCCTGTTAAGAGCGATAACGATCTGGCTTTCCGTCCAGTCTGTCCATGAACCGGTCGGTGCAAAATTCATTGAGTAGTAGCTGTCAGCACCGTTTGTAAAGATGCTGAGCGGTCTTGAAGCAGTACCGCCGTTTGCATAGCGTACAGTCATAAGATAGTTTCCGTCTTCCGGAACGTTTACTGTAAATGTAAGAGCACTTCCGACTACATTATCATAATTTACATATGAAGCACCGAGGAATCCGCTGTTTGATGTTTCTGTAACACCCTGATAGATCTCACCGTCACATGCGTAGTATATAACTTCCTTCGGCTCTTCGACAACAGTTGTTGTAACTGCCTCAGTAGTAGTCACTGTTGTCTCAGCAGTGGTAACAGTCGTTGTAACTTCAGTTACCGGAGCCTGTGTGATCGGAGCATCTGTAATGACAGGCTCTGTTACAGTCATTGCAGGTGCCACTGTGGTTACAATAGGTTCTGTAACAACTGCTTCTTCAGGCATCGGAGTACCTATAACAGTTTCAGCCTGTAGTGAATGTGAGATAAATGATCTTAGTGTGGCAAGGTCAACGATGTCACATTTACCGTCTCTGTCGAAGTCCATCTGATCCTTCTGGCTGGCATCAAACTTTGTGTCGCCCACAAGATGAAGTGAAAGGATAGAAAGGTCAGTAAGATCAACTACCTGGTTATTGTTTACGTCACCGTACAGTCTTGTTTCAGCAGCAGATACCGGATTGACACTCATCATTCCAAGCATAGCGAGAGCTGAAAGAGCTGCTGTGACTTTTCTGAAATTTTTTACTTTCTTCAAAACATACAACCTCCGTTAAAGGTAATGAAAACGCAGATAAAATACAAATCATTTTTCGTCCCGAATCAAATGAACAGTCAAAAAGTTAAACAGCGTTTTCATATGAAATTACGCGGTACAGCCCTGTTCAGAGCCACCTGTTTATACAATTATATTATAAAATTTTTTCACAAGTATGTCAAGAGTTGAACAGTTTTTTATTCACGATACATACAAATTTTGTACAACTTTATAGAACAAATTTCAGATCGGAGCATCCACTGCAAAAAGATTAAAATTCGATTAATTTTATTCAGTTTTCATTGACACCATGATCCCGTTATGATATACTTTGCTTAGAAAAATAAAAAAACAGGCTGAGGCCGAAAAAACACTTCCGGCACTCGCCGCATTCAAAAGAAAGAAGGACTTAACTATGATCACACTTTTAATTACACTTGTTCTTGGTGCAGTAATCGGTTCAATCGCCGGTAAAATAATGGACACCGGTAAAAACGGATTCTGGAAGAATGCTGCTCTCGGTATCGTCGGAAGCCTTTTAGGCGGATTTGTCGGAAGACTCCTTCACATCGGCAACGGCGGACTTATCATCGGCTTCATCCTTGCAGTTGCAGGTTCATGCCTGGTTATCTGGATCGGACGCCAGATCTCAAGCAAGAAATAACGCACCTTTTTAGAATGATTTTAAACGAAACCGTTCCGCGATCACATCCGGAACGGTTTTTTATGTGTCAGATATCAGGTAGTTCTGCAAACGTCAGAAT
>JBGUVZ010000477.1:0-4283 GCA_045220685.1 Oscillospiraceae bacterium
CTTGCGAATATTTATACAATCCATTTCATAATACCTTCCTTACAATTAATCTTTTGAACATAATACTTTCATGATACGGGTATAAGATCAAGAATTATCTTTTACTGCGTCTGTTATCAAGTGAAATGTCTTGGCTTCTGCACCAGTTCTCCCAATTATGAGTTATTGTTCCATCATCTAAAATAAGGAATGGTATTCCGATCTTGCCGCTTTCCCTGAAACGTTCAAATAATGTTACATTATCACGGTATTTCAGAAACATTTTCAGATTCATTAAGTCCTCGGTTATGTCCAAAAACTCGAAAACCATGTCAGTTTCGCCAAGTACACCTAATAGCTTTTGACAATCCGGGCATAATTTACTCCCGTATATCTTCATAGTATTTCTCCTGTTCTATCGTACAAATAACGAATTCTGTTTATTCACCAATTCCAGTAATGTATTCTTTCTCTGATTTTTCTGTCGTCTTCCTTTAGCTTCTGACGATCCTTTTTCAGCTTGCCTATCCCGATGAAACAAGGGATAAAGTAATCTTTTTGCAAGCCAAATGATTTTCTTGTGTTCTCCTCCTCGTTACCGAGGGGGATTCTCAGATTACAACCATACCCCTCAGCTTTTGCCGAAAGAAAAATATTTTCGATACTATACCAAAGTGTCGAAAAGTAGTTTAAGATCGAACCAGTGTCCGGGTGAGTATCTTCTGCATTTTGTCTCAGCAGTGGAACAATGATAGCAGATACTTCAAAAGATTTTCTATACTGTTTAACAGCATCATTACCATCTGCACCCTGAGACATACTGTCACCCAGTTTCCAGTCCTTGATCAGCATATCCATATTCTGATCGGAAATCCCCCTTGGAATCATTTCAAGCAGTTTTGAAACAGACGCTTTATCCTTGACAATGATATAGTGCCATTCTCCCATACGTTCATTTGTAGGAACTTTGAATGCAGAAAAGATGATTTTTTCAATTATCTCAGCAGACATTTCGTCGGCTTCATACTCATGAATGGTAGCATTCTTGTTCATAGCTTCATAGAACTCCATTGTAATTGCTCCTTACTATATTTCATATTAATCGGGGATAAAATAACGGGAGCAACCCTGAACGAGCTGCTCCTGTCGGATAAATCATCACATTAAAGACCGATCATGTCACGGATTTCAGAGTTGATAACGTAATATGCAGCTCTGTCCTCTGGCTTGATGTAGATCTGAATGCTCTCAATCTCACCCTCGAACTTAGATTTGTAATCCGCTTCAACTGCGGCTTTGATTTCGTCAAGGTCATATTCTAAACCTGAGAACTGGATCTTGATAGCCTCTGCTGCTGTTAAAGCATCTGTTTCAGTTTTCTTCACATCATTCATAATCTGTTTCTCCTTTTGTGATAATTTGTATTATAACACCTGTGTCAAACAGTATTGACCTTTGTTACTTCATGTAGCCGCACTTGCTGCATACACCGTTTTCATCTAACTCTATACCGCAAAGAGGACAACGTTCCTTTTCAGCACTGGGGATATATTCTTCAACAGCTCCGTTCACACCGCTTGTGAAGGTTATCTTAGCAATATTAAGTTTATCCTTGAGCAACTCATAGACAATACGGATCATACCTTCCACTGTCATAGTCTCTCTGGTTACTACTATCCTTGACTCAGGATATGCTGCTGCAAGTTCCGTTTTGAAAGCCGGTCCTCTTTGCTTATTTGTAGTTGTGCCTCCTCTTATGCCTTGTTCTTCATATACACTGAGAATTGCAGGGAGCAGAGGATCGTCATCACGAAGAATAAGTGCATGATCAAAATTCTGGATTACTTCCCAAGCAATCTTTTTGATC
Organism: Oscillospiraceae bacterium; assembly: GCA_045220685.1. Lineage (GTDB taxonomy): Bacteria > Bacillota > Clostridia > Oscillospirales > Ruminococcaceae > HUN007. The sequence goes on from JBGUVZ010000477.1 coordinate 1,847, forward strand.
TCATTGCAGGGATAAACCATATTTACACCCGTATTGATCGTATCTTCTACTTCAAGTGTAAGAACACCGGTATGTCCGTGAAGATATTGAGCTTCACCCTGAAACTCCAAAAACCTATGCGCGTACTGTATCTCGAATGTTGTAAAACTTCTCATAGTATTCCTCTTGTCTTGTATTCTCAGAACGGTTACTTTGAATCAGAACATGGAGTTTTGTGATTCCCATAAGCCGTGCAAATTACAGTAGGCATACGCAGCTACAGCGGAATCACTCTCAGTGAGCATAAAGGTAGCAACCGGCTTGTCGCCCGGCTTAAACATCTTACGCTGACGTCCTTCTTTGGTTTCAAGTACCACCCACTGAATATAATGTTCTTCACTCATGGGGTGTTCTATGTTGCTTACGGTAACAGTGACTTCATGAGAGTTCACTTTGACATCGGCAATGATCGGGACGTGCTTTTCTCCTGCACCATCAGATGTATTAGGTGTAATGGGCGACATTTCTTCACCGCAGCATACGCAGCGGACACCTGAATCATTAAGATGTGCTATCACATTTCCACAAGTATTGCATTTGTAAAATACCATATGAATAACCTCCTGACTTAGTAGTTTTCAGCATTGATTTCAAAGAAGCTCTGAGGATGACTGCAAACAGGGCATTCTTCCGGTGCCTGAGTACCGACGATGACATGACCACAATTGCGACATTCCCAGACCTTTACCTCGCTCTTTTTGAAGACCTCGGCGGTCTCAATATTCCTGAGCAACGCACGGTAGCGTTCCTCATGTCGTTTTTCAATAGCGGCTACGCCCCTAAACTTTTCTGCTAACTCATGAAAGCCTTCCTCGTCAGCAACTCTGGCAAACTCATCATACATATTAGTCCACTCATAGTTTTCGCCTTCTGCTGCAGCTTGCAGGTTTTCAACGGTATTGCCGAGAAATCCCAGCTCCTTGAACCATAACTTAGCGTGTTCCTTTTCATTTTCAGCGGTTTTCAAGAAAAGAGCAGCGATCTGCTCATAGCCCTCTTTTTTGGCGATAGAAGCGAAATATGTATACTTATTCCTCGCTTGGGATTCACCGGCAAAGGCTGCCATAAGATTTTTCTCAGTTTTCGTGCCCTCGTAAGGATATTGTTTTGTATCATCGTCCTTGATTCGTTCAAACACAGAAGCCGGCTGATTACAAAGAGGACAGAAGAAATCATCGGTCATTTCCCCCTCATGAATATACCCGCATACTGTACAGACCCATTTTTCCATAGGTTTCTCCTCCATTTCAAATTTTATTTGCTACGATCTAAATATCATATTGACAAAGTGCAATTGATATGTTAATATTATAATATAAAAAAATCGAAAATAATAGTAAAATTGACCAGATTTTTAGTACAATAGTATTTAGGGAGAAATTATATGAACACTTTATATACTGAGAATTTTCAAGCAGTCCGAAATCAGCATGACTTGACTCATTGGCACGAAAAGGTAGAGATCATACGAGTGATAGAGAATGAAATGATATGCGTTGTCAATGGTATTGAGTACCATTTGCAGAAAGACGATATTTGCATTATAAACAGGCTTCAACTTCATCGTATATACTGTGATCCTAATCAGGACTGCACATTTCAGCGACTGATGATCGACACCAACCTGTTTTCGTCGGATCAAGTGATATACGATAAATATGTTGTTCCAATGCTTTCAGATAGGACATTCACTCACATTCAAGGGAAGCACGGAAACAAGTTCACATCAGAAGTTGAAAATCTTATGGACGAGATCGCAGATATAGAAAGATTGAAGCCGATAGGATATGAATTTCATGTGATCGCCTTGATATTTATGCTGTGTCAGCGTTTCTATCAGTATTATGAACTGTTTAAGGGAAAGACCAAAGCAATGGTAAATCCGGACATTCTGCTGTATCGTCGTATAAGTGATTTTATTGCCCGAAATTATGCAGAAAAGCTGACACTGGAAGAAATTGCAGCATCCGTAAATATCAGCAGAAGTAAATGCTGTGCATTGTTTAGAGATTATGCCGGACTGACACCGATCAATTTTCTAAATCTATACCGTTTGAAAATGAGTACCGATATGCTAAAAGATACAACAGAAAGCATTACATCAATATCTATTTCCTGCGGATTTGGTCAGCCAAGTTATTATAACCGGCTGTTTCTTAAAAAGTATAAAATGACACCTAAGGAATATAGAGAAAGAATGAGAAAGGAAAATAGTTTATGATGTTGAATATCTAAAAACTCTATGATGTTTTATAGACACAAAAAGTGGTGCTGACATTGAGATCAGCACCACCTTTTCTATCTGATTTGTATTACCACTGGTTTCTATACGAAGCTGAAAGCAGGTGCAGAGAATGAAAATAGACAGGCTGATCGGCATACTCTCTATACTTTTGCA
>JBGUVZ010000478.1:0-5010 GCA_045220685.1 Oscillospiraceae bacterium
AGAATCACTTTGACTTTTTCAGAAAAAAAGGTACTAATAAGTGAAAGGATCAGGACGATCCTTTCGGAGGGAGGCGATTCCTATGGATAACGGTGAAAGTAGCTACCGCCGTTTTCTGTCAGGAGACAACGAAGGACTCCGTGAGATCATCTGTCTTTACAGACCGGGACTGATCTTATATATCAACAGTTTCGTACAGAATGTTCATACTGCCGAAGAACTCGCAGAAGATACATTCTGGGAACTGATGTGCAGACGGCCTGTTTTTTCGGGAAAGAGCTCTTTTAAAACCTGGCTGTATTCTGTCGGGCGTAACGTTACGCTGAAATATATAAGAAAGCATTTTAAAGCGGATATCATACCGTTTGAAATGCAGGAAAATCTTGCGGATGAGGAAGATATTGAACGCAGTTATATCAGAAGTGAAGACAAACGTATGCTTCACCGTGCTCTGCACAGTCTTAACGCTGAATACCGTCAGGTGCTGTATCTTACCAGCCTTGAAGGATTCAGCAATTCCGAGGCGGCACTTATTATGAAAAAGACTGACAGGCAGATACGATCACTGATCTATAACGCGAAAAAAGCTTTAAAAAACGAACTTGAAAGGAGTGGATTTGAGTATGAAGACTGATGATGAAATGTATAAAAGTCTGCTTTCCAGATGGGATGAGCATCAGAACAGACGAAAGAAGAAAGCCAGAATAATAGTTGTCCCTGCAGCAGCTGCACTCGGAGTTTATTTTGCATTCTGGGTTGTCAGCAGTGTAAACAGGATCGTGGAAAGAGGAGACAGTAGTCTTTCAGTTGAAAGTACACTTACAGTTGTACCGACTGCGTCACCGGAGAACAAAGAAAAAGATACTGTCGTGCCGGAAACAAGAGAACTGAAAAAAGCTGTTGATCCTGAAAAGGCAACCAAAGATGACATCTTTTATATGATGTTAAACAGCATTGATTACTATGATAAAGTATCAGGAAGGTTTATACATAAATCATACAGAAGTGAATACTATGATGAAGTAGTATTTCAGACATGCCTTTCTGAGACAAGATCGTATACTGATTACAGAAGTTACAGAAACAATGTGAATGAAGAGCAAATCATCGCAGGAACAGCTGAATGTGAATCAGAAAACGCAAGATATTGTGACGGAAAAAGTTTTATAAGCGTTTATCCGAAAGATAAAACATGGGAATATATAAACAACGAAATTATTCCTCTCACTAAAGTTGTACATGTACCTGATGAGGAAAGAATCTCAGTTAAGGATGATATGCCGTGTTATGCTTATGAAACCAATCCGACTAACGTAATGATGTCAAATGTATGCCTTTTCCCGCAGGAATATACATTCGGTTTCTTACAGGATCAGTCATTATGGGAAGTAGAACAAATAACAGATTATCTGGACAGAAAATGCTATGCTATTAAAGGAACAGCATCTGAGTCATACGGCGGTCAGATGAATGTTTCATCTTTTGAATTTTTAGTGGATACAGCTACAGGTGTTTTAATGCGTTATGACGGATATGATGAGAACGGAAAATTACGTGATTTCATGCACACGGACAATATCAGATTTGAAGAAAAAGCTGAAGAAGTTACTGCACTTCCGGATAATATAACTGAAGAATATTCGAGTGTCAGAGATCATATTCCTGCAGACAGTTATATCGAAACAGACGAAAATGCAATCGACTATGATGCTTTGCTTGAACCTTACAGAACAGCGTTCGATGAATTCAATAAATCACACGGTACAACCTACGGATTTATGAGCGATGAACAACTTGAACAGCATAACATGGACAAGCAGCAGTATCTTAAAGAAATGGCGGATGTTTATTCAAAGATGAACATCAAAGAATTTTATGATAATCTTGAAAAAGCTTATGAGGCAGATTTAAAAAATTCAGAGATAATGAATAATAATGGGGGTATTTCAAATGAAAAAGAGTAAACTTTTATCAATTATGCTTTCAGTAGCAATGGTTTTAACGATGTTTAATCAGGTACTGTCGTTAAAGGTTAATGCTGAGTCAAATGATGTTTTATGTCATATCAGCAAATTACTTGATGAGTTTAATCAGGAACACGATACGTCGTATAAGCTAGCTGATGATAAACAGTTAGATGCAGTGGGGTTAAATGTTAAAGATGTAGAAGACTTCTATAAAAATATGAGCGATGAAGATTTCTATAGCTATATTTGTACTGCTTATGAAAGAGACATGGCTAAGAGATCCAATGATAACAGTCAGGATAATACTGCTGTAGCTGAAAATCATCTTTCATTTGATGGCAATTTTATTAATCCTGATGAACCAATGTATTCAGGAACGCAAAAATATTATTATCGAGGCTCTTCAACAGAATTTTTAACTTTAACAGCGACCTGGTACTATGGTGATGGAGATTATCGCTATTCGAGTGTTCAGAGTATGGGATACGGATACACACCCGGTACATTTCCATACTATGTTCCATATGCTACTTCACATACTATGCAAAATGATGCTCGTGATATGTACTGTGTTTATTATTGCAGTAAGTATATAGGATACGGTATAACAGATTTGACTAATTGGACTATAACTGTAACATTCCATGCAGGATTAGGAGATGTTTGGGGATCATTACCGATGTAAATCAAATGTTGATGGTACGGTGATGTAACTTTCAAAGAAGATTGATAAACCATGATAAGTTGTTGCAGCAAAGTAAAAGGTATCATGCAGCGTTGCTGCATGATACTATAATAAGCTGCCAGAGGCAGCTAACCGATTTGTTATTACAGAGTCAGCCTGAATAATTATGCTGAAACGGTTCAGGAACAACACAAAGTGAACCAAATACATCGAATGTAATTTGGATTAGTTGAATCTTTGAATAGGAAAGATACCATTGAAGTAGTAATTGTAGTTGTAAGCAAATTTATAATGAAACTGCTTAAAAATTACTATAAGGTGTTATAGTTATAGCTTCTCTTGAAGAAGCATGGATTATGAAAGGATGAAAAAAATGATTAATTTAAAGAAAAAAATAGCTGTAGTTGCTGCAGCTGGTGTTTTGATGAGTTTAAGTATTTCAAGTGTTAATGCGTCGCTTTGGAGTTATAAAAAAGGGGACGTAGATGATGATGGTAGCGTAACTCAATCAGACAAAGCAACTATGCAGCAGGTTTTACACGGCTACAGTTATCCTGATGCAACAACTATTGAAAGGCTTGATTTGAACAGAGACTATGTAATTGACGCATATGACAGAACTTTGCTATCAAATATACTTTCTGGGTCGATGTCTACTTCAACCGTGTTTTATGAGTTTACGGATTCTCTTCCGGGACAGTCTAGCAGAAGCTATTATATTTGTTCTCCGACTACTGGAGCAGTTATACCGAACTCCTCATATACATTACCTCTTGTATCAAACTTGCAACAGGCATCATCACCACGTACTGTTTTTGATGGTGATGACCGATATGCTGAAGATGGTTTTGACGGAGTTATTAATGTTCAGTATTCAAGTGGCGCTAATGCTGGTACAGCGTTTGTAATAGATTCACATACATTGCTAACAGCTGCCCATGTTGTTTACAACAAATCAGGATTAAAATTCAAGATTTTCACTGATCATGACACTCAATCAAATATTCCAATCACCCCAGTTGCTTATCATGTTCCTAGTGAATATGTGAATAACAATAACATATGCTATGATTATGCTATAGTCACAGTAGAGGAAGACCTTGAATGTTATAATGGTTATGGTTATGATGATTACAGTTTTATAAATTTTGATCTTGGACTTATGCGTAATGAAATGTCGCTTTCAAAGCCAGTATATGTCACAGGTTTTGGTGGAGATGGCGAAATAACACCTGAACTTGAAGATGTTAAATCAACAGGAGTAGGAACATTACTTAATACATCAAATACGAATACAGATTATCGTATTTATTTTGATACGGATATTGTTCCTGGAAACAGTGGAAGCCCAGTTTACGTAAAAAATCCTGATGGAAGCAATTCTGTTATTGGAATATGTACGCATGAAAGTACAACTTGGAATAGCGGTGTTAGAATAACGAGTGATATCTTAAAGTTCGTTTTTAATAATTCTCATCTTTAATGCGATTTACACGGGAGGATGATTTATATGAAAAAAAGTATTTCCTTAATGTTAAGTTTGTCTTTAGTTTGTTCGGCTTTTTCACTTGTGTTTATCTCTGAGTCTTATAATAAGGTTTCTGCGGTTGTTGAATATCTTGATGACAGTAATACTTCGGATGCTCCTTTAATCTGTAAGCCATACGATATAGTAAAATATGTTCATAATGGAACAGAGGAGATATTGTTCGCTGATATGTCGTTAGGAAGTTTCCTTATTTTGCCTGAGCGACCTGCATCTGATGAGGAACTTATAAAAACAATAAAGGAACCCAAAGCCAATATTCATTACTGCTATTTTGAAAAGGAAGACCTTATTGTGTCTTATAATTACAACACAAACATTGTAAGTGATACAGAATACAAGATGAATGTAAAATACATCATTGATGCAGATGCGAAAACAATCAGCGATGCAGTTACTAATGAAGTAATTCAGGATTTAAATAAAAGCAAAGAATACTGGGTGACATGGGAAAAAGACGGTCTTATAAGAAAACAGGTATGGCAACTATATGAAAACGAGTTTGTGTCGCCTGTCGATGTTTTCGAGGTTCTTTCCGGAGATACAGATATCAATGGAGTGATTGATGTATCTGATACTACTAAACTTTCACTTGCATTACTCGAAGATTTATCATTAACAGCGGATCAGAAGCTTGCTGCCGACGTTGACGGTGACGGAGCTGTTACACTCGCCGATCTTGCAAGACTTCAGCAGTATCTTTCAAAGAAGATTGACAAACTGTGATAATGAGTTAGTTACAGCAAAATAAAAGGTATCATGCAGCAACGCTGCATGATACTATAATAAGCTGCCAGAGGCAGCTAACCTGA
>JBGUVZ010000479.1:0-6005 GCA_045220685.1 Oscillospiraceae bacterium
CAGCAGCTTGCCATAGCAAGAGCACTGGTTGCAGAACCTAAAATACTTATTCTTGATGAGCCGACTGAAGGAATTCAGCCGTCGATAATCCAGAATATCGGAGCAGCAATCAGAAAAATAAATGAATGGAAAGGAATATCTATTCTACTGGTGGAACAGTATCTTGATTTCGTAATGGAACACACGGACAGTTTGTACGTTATGGAAAAAGGAAATATTATTTATCAGAATACAACATCAGACGCAGATAAAAGCGAAGTCCAGAAGCTGATGACAGATTAGAATAGCAAGTTTAATATATGAATGAAGAGAAACTATATTACTCTGATACTGAAAATGAGATCCGGTATCCTGTATCAGAAAACAATGAACTGAATCTGTTCTTTGCCGCAGTGGCGCATGAACTTAAATCACCGGTGAATGCTCTGATCATGCTTATTGATCTGTTTAAGAATGAAGCCGATGAACGTAATGACTCCTCGCTTAAAGAGTTAGCCGGTATTTTAAGCAGCAAGGCATCAGGCCTTTCAGAAAAGATAGAAAGTCTGATGAATTTCTCAAGAATAAGCAGCATTATACCGGAAATAGAACCTGTTTACATAGGCGCACTTTTTAAAGATGTTTTCGATGAACTTCATTCACTTGAACCGGACCGGAACATTATACTGGAACTTGATGAACTTCCGGTAATAAACGGTGATGATGTACTTATAGAAATACTTGTAAAAAACCTGCTTTCAAACGCATTCAAATTTTCGGCTGTAAGAGAAAAAGCGATTATTACTGTAAGTTACAGCAACGACTGCGATCATCATATCATTTCCGTCAGAGATAACGGAATAGGATTTGAGATGAAAGATGCAGACAGCATTTTTCAGATATTCACAAGACTTAATGCATCGGAAAAATATGAAGGTAACGGAGTCGGACTTGCTTTGTGCCGACGTATAATGACACGTCACGGAGGCAGAATAGAAGCCCGAAGTGTTCCGGATGAAGGCACAGAGTTTATACTTTATTTTCCTAAGCAGGTCTGTCCGGTATGATATTAATGTCTGAACAGAAAATTAATAAATACAACAGCGGCGGTGCATCGTAAAGACGCACCGCCGCCTGCATAATATTGAAAGGGAGTAATTAAGAAAAATATCACTTTTGTGTTGGATCGTTTACTATACCCATGAAAAACGGTACTCCGCTTGAATCAGAAATATAATAGATAAATGGTCTGTCACACTTAAACTCATACTTCTTTCTTCCTGGAGGTGTTGTCGGACTGGTTGTCTCCAGCGATATCGCGGTATACGCAGCTGCTTCACAGCCTTCATCGTCAACGTCGATAACTGCTTCATGAACTATACTGCTGACAGCGACTTCTTCAAGAGTGCTGCCGTTCTTCACTATCGGTTCAATGTCAGCGTCTTCAAATACTTTTGAAACGCCTGCATCTGCAAGAGTACCAATAAGTCTGAAATTTGATTTTGTACTGAATTTCGGAATATACGCTGAAACATCCGCATCCAGACCTTCGCTGGTACTTGCTGCAAGAACTTTCTGCATTGCTTCTTTGTTTTCAAGAATGTCGCTAACATTTTTTTCGGTTTCCGGAAGAACAAAACTCATTTTGCATCCATTATTAAATTGTTTGGTGTACACGGCAAAATCATCATCAAGACTCAGTTTGCCTACATTAGTCTCATACATAAATTCACAGTCGATATTTTCGTCCGGGGTTTTGAATTTTCCTTTTCTGGTGTCATAAAAACGTTCTGTCCAGCCATCTTTGAAGGTGATCGTATTTATGATCTTTATACGTTCTGTATCAAGTTTATCTGCAAGTATTTCAGGCTTGAATTTTCCTGAAGTATTCTGACTTATCCATTCAGAAATCTCATCGCAGTCATTCTGTGAAGCGAAATCACGTACAAATGAGGATGCGAAATATTTTTCAGCAAGAGTATTCGTCTTTTCAGTACAGATTTCAAAAGGTTCAGAAAGATATGTATCATCGAGCCAGATAGAATTACCGATTTTCAGGTAAGTATCATATTTATCAAAGTACAGATAATTAAAAATGTCATGATTGATCTTCTGAAGTTCATCCTTGTCTTCAACATTCAGATACTTCAGAAGTTCAGTTTCACTCTCACCGTCGCAGCACTCTGCAAGCATTGAAACTGCCATATAGACACTGAGCGGTGAATAAACCTTATTGCATTTTTTCTGTTCGCTTTCTGATTTGGTTCCGTCCGGTGTATTCAGAAGAACATCATCAGAATGCTCTGCAACGTAATCAGAAAATGACTTTACAAGATCGGTTCCCGGTTTAGGCGGAAGAGTACGGCTGTATAGCGGAGATGCCAGCATACCTGATTCATGAGTACTGCCGCTGTCTCCTTCAAGTATCGCTTTCTTCGTTAAGATAAGATCCGGGATATTATGAATTCCGTCATGGTTCATATCAGCCGCCATGCTCAGAATCTCACTTTCAAAATCCATATCTCCCAGCAGACTCTGCATCTGTGCCACAATATCTTTAGCACCTATTTTTCCGTCATTGTCAGTATCTCCGAGAAGGACGAAATCAAAATTGTCATTCTTGGCCATATACTCAGCATAACTGTTCCTGTTTCCGACAATAGTAAGTTTTTCACTCGTATAGCGCTGACCCATATCAAAGTATCTTACACTGTCAGGAAGATAAACTCCCTCAAGCACCCACGGATTAGCAAGGAACACATTTGTATATCCGTCCTGAATCGTCAGATACTTGGTAAATCCGCTTTTGAAATTTCCTATCGATTTTAAATCTACATTGTTGTAGGAACTTTTCAGTGCAAAATGTTCATCCTTCGACAGAACTTCTATATACCCGGTATGATCCTCTCCGAATGCAACCCGGATAGTATCGTCCTCATAATCCGGATCATCGATATAATATGCAGCTGCACTTCCTGTTATGCCGCACGCCATTACCAGCGCCGCAAGCATTGCTGTTACTTTCTTCATTTTCATCACTTTCATCCTCCCGTATTATTATTATTCATTTTCTTAAGGGAAATATCCCTCTCTGTATATACAGTGTAAGAAAAATCTCTGAGGTAACAGCTTTTTTCAAAAAAAGTGTATTACGGGTTACTGACTTACGATTCACTTAATTTTTTGAAAAGTCGATAGATATAAACCTGAATTCACGGTCAGTATTTTCGTCATTTTTTCACGCTTGACAAACGGATATTTTTGGTATATACTTATATCATACAAGCAAGGGTGCTGTTTTTCAGCACCCTTTTTCTGTTTTCTGGAGGTAAATATGAAAGACGGATTTATAAAAACAGCCTGCGCTACGCCGGAGCTGAAAGTTGCAGATTGCATATACAACGCAGACAGGATAATAGATCTTATAAAGGAAGCTCATGACAAGGGCGTAAAGATAGTGTGCTTCCCTGAACTTTCGGTTACGGGTTACACCTGTGGAGACTTATTTCTGCAGGATGCACTTCTGACCTCGGCAAAGACTGAACTTGTGCGCATAATCAGGGAAACGTCACAGCTTGATATAGCGGCTGTTGTCGGCATACCTCTTACGGTTTACGGAAAACTTTATAACTGCGCTGTTGTCATAAACAAGGGCAAAGTGACAGGGGCGGTGGCAAAGAAGAATATTCCTAACTACAACGAATTCTACGAAGTGCGTCATTTTACTCCTGCGGAGGAGGGGCTTTGTGCTGATATACGGCTTGATGATGAATATTCAGTTCACCTTGAGGATACGCTGTTTACCTGTACAGAACTTCCGGAGCTTACATTCGGCATAGAGATATGTGAGGATATGTGGGTAAGTTCGCCGCCGTCGGAACAGCTTGCCGGACGGGGAGCTGTGATAGTATTCAATCTTTCTGCCAGCGATGAAGTGATAGGCAAGGCTGAATACCGCAGGACGCTCATAAAGGCAAGATCGGGTTCGCTTGCCTGTGCCTATGCTTACGCGGATTCGGGAATAGGTGAATCGACTCAGGATATGGTGTTTGCAGGGCATAATATCATAGCGGAAAATGGTTCAGTCTTAGCAGAATCAAAACCGTTCACGAGCGGTCTGACCATTGCCGATGTTGACATAAAAAAACTGATACATGAGCGAAGGAGAATGAACACTTTCAGGACGTTACCAATGGGAAAAACGTCTGAGTTTTCTCTTGAAGTCACCGATAACATACTGGACAGAACCTTTGCACGAACTCCTTTCGTTCCCGCAGACAAGAAAGACCTTGACAGCAGGTGCAGTGAGATACTCACTATGCAGGCAGTTGGACTTATGAGCAGAATGCGGCATATAGGCTGTAAAACTGCGGTGCTGGGACTTTCGGGCGGACTTGACTCAACTCTTGCTCTTATCGTTACAGTTCACGCCTTTGATATGCTGGGGCTTGAACGAAAGGGTATCCGCACTGTTACCATGCCTTGTTTCGGCACGTCTGACAGAACATACAACAATGCCTGCGAGCTTGCGAAAGCCTACGGTGCGACTCTCGAAGAGATAAACATCTGTAAGAGCGTGACACAGCACTTTGAGGATATCGGACAAAGTGCCGATGTGCATGATGTCACCTATGAGAATTCACAGGCAAGAGAACGCACGCAGATACTCATGGATAAGGCAAATCAGCTTGGTGGTATTGTCATCGGTACGGGAGATCTTTCCGAGCTTGCTCTCGGCTGGGCGACCTATAACGGCGATCATATGTCGATGTATGCTGTAAATGCTTCTATCCCGAAAACTCTTGTGCGCTGGCTTGTTGGCTATGAATCGCAGATATCCGACGGTATTTTGAAAAAGGTACTGGACGATATACTTGATACCCCGGTAAGTCCCGAACTTCTTCCGCCTGATGAAAACGGCACTATCTCTCAGAAAACCGAGGATATCGTTGGACCGTACGAGCTGCATGACTTCTTCATGTACTATATGCTGAGATGGGGATTCTCACCGCTTAAGATATTCCGCATAGCCTGCATGACTTTTGAAGGTGCATACCCGAAAGAGGTCATACTCAAATGGCTTAAAACATTCATTCGCCGTTTCTTCTCACAGCAGTTCAAACGCTCCTGCCTGCCGGATGCCCCGAAGGTCGGTACGGTAACACTGTCTCCGAGAGGCGACTGGCGCATGCCGAGTGATGCTCAGGCAAATATCTGGCTGAAAGAACTTGATGATCAGGTGCGTCTGTGATGTACCTGTACTATGGTAAGCACGCCTGCGGGCGTGCTTTTTCTGGTTTAAATGAATGCTTGTGCAACTGTGACAGTATATAAGGGCGTGATATGTACATGATCCACAAACTTTTGGGCCTTTTCAAAATAATTAAAAATCAGCGGAGATAAATCAGGGTTTCGTGTGTATAATAAATAGAAAGCACATAATTGCTTTGAATGAACATTATCATTCGGACAGGCAGTTTTAACCATTAATAACAAATGTCCTCGACCCTGTAAAGCGGGGAAAAATGAAAGGGATGTATCTGTATGAAAAAAATAATTGCAGGGATTATGGCAGTATCGATTATGGCTTCGTGTGCGCTTCTGCCAGTTTATGCGGAAGAGGTTTCAACGGGAAACGTTTCTTCTGTATCTGAAGCGAAGACAGAAAGCGGATATAACGGAACGATGAGTGAGGTCATTGGAAAGTATAAAGCTGAAGGGGCACTTGTTTTTGATCTTGCCCGTGATGAAGGAAGACATAATCTTAAAACATTCGTTATTGAACCGGACGGCAAAGTTCATTATCTCACCGATGAGTCGTATGACATCGTTACGATGAAGGACGGTACAGAACCACCGTATGCAGAAGTGAACGGCAGATACGGTACACAGGACAGAGTGAAATTTGTAAAAGAAGAAGGAAGCAATTCATATCGCTTCACTCCGAGCGGAAACCAGTTTGAGGACGAAATGCTTAATGTGCTGAGTAAAAACAGCAATGTTCTTTCTCTTGATGAATATATCTG
>JBGUVZ010000480.1:0-3033 GCA_045220685.1 Oscillospiraceae bacterium
CGGAATAATTGATACTATCTACGATATTACAGCGGTAAATGCCATCATCGGCGATATAGTCAACGTATTTGCTGAAGATTACGTTATTTCCGCTCCGGTCTGGGACTATTTCGAAAGTTCCGACAAGAACGATACTGCCTGGGCAGAAGGTCTGAAAAAAGAGATACATATGGACATTCTGAACGGCCTTATAGGCAAAACTGCGATACATCCTTCACAGCTTCCGGTTATTGATGAATCACTGGCAGTTTCAGTCGAGGATTACAAGGACGCATGCTCGCTTCTTAACTGGAATGACAGCACACTTGCTGTATCAAAAGGATCAGCCGGTAACAGAATGAATGAACTGTCAGTACACAGAAACTGGGCTGACAGGATTCTGATCAGAGCTGCTGTATATGGAATAAAGAAAAAAGAAAGGATTACAGACATTGCTTGAGATAATCAAAAACAAAACGTTATTTCCGGACTCTGACCTTATTAAGATGGTCAGAAGAGAGAACAATTCAAAGAGAAACTATCTTCTCGTAAACAGCTGTCAGGGTAAACACGTACCAGTTGATCCTGAAAAGATCAGCTATCTTTTCGGTATGCTTGCAGCAGAACTTAAGAAATCAGTTGATACTGAAAAGGTACTGTTTATCGGTTTTGCGGAAACAGCTACGGCTGTGTCTGCTAGTGTAGCTGCTCGCTACAAGAACTGTCCTTTTGTTCATACAACAAGGGAAAAGTTTGATGACAGAACTCCTGCAGCAGTCTTCAGTGAGGAACACAGCCATGCAACTGAGCAGGTCCTCTTCTATGATGACTGGGAAAAAGTTATTAAAAGTGTCCGACACATTGTTTTTATAGACGATGAAGTCACAACAGGTAAAACTGTTCTCAATTTCATCGAGGCACTTAAGAAATATAATGATCTTCCGTTCGATATAAAATATACTGTATGTTCTATTGTAAACGGAATGTCTAAGGAAACTGAAGAACTTTTTAAGAAAAATGAAGTTGATCTTTGCTGGCTGGTAAAGATCAAGGCTGAACCGGATTCCAATGAAACCTATACCTTTGATCCGGCTCCTGTAAATAGAAATTCAGAATATGAGCTTACAGAAAAGCGTATAAGCGGTAAAATGGATCCGCGTACAGGCGTAAAGTCAAAAGATTACAAGAAAGCCTGCTCTGTACTGGCTAAGGAGATCGTGAATGAACTTGGTACTGTCAAGGGCCTCAGTGCAGCTGTTATCGGCACTGAAGAGTGCATGTATCCGGCTATTATGACTGCACAGGCTTTGGCAAAGCAGAAAGCTTCAGTAGTTACTCATTCAACTACAAGAAGTCCTATAGTACCTGATACATCCAGAAATTATCCGCTTGTATCAAGATATCAGGTGGAAAGCTTCTACGAAAAGGAAAGAAGGACGTTTATCTATAATTCCGATCAGACTGAATATGACCTTGTTGTTGTAGTTACTGATTCTGAAAATGAGGATTATGATTTTACCTCTTTCGCCAATGCTTTTTCGCTTTCAAAGAAATTCGTTCTTGTCAGGTGGGTGAAGTAATATGCGTTCATCCTACAGTGAAGAGGACGTTACTATACTTCTTAAGGATATTACAGGACTTGTAGAACCGCTTCCGTCTGAAGTAAGGGAAAAATTCATTCAGTCAGGCACACACTACTGTGAGATGCTTCCTCTGGAATACAAGCCGGGTGAGAAATACTTTGCACTGTATAAAGAAGCATTACAGAAATACTCCGGCGAGACGGGAAGAGCTGCTGCAGTAGTTGCTGAAAAAATAAAGAAACGATACGGCGATAATATCGTACTTGTTTCTCTTGCCAGAGCGGGTACTCCTGTCGGCATTATAATAAAACGGTATCTTAACAGAAAATATCCTCATCTTAATGTGTACCATTACACGATCTCCATCATTAGGGGAAAGGGAATTGATCACAATGCGATGAAGTATATTCTGGAAAGACACGCTCCTTCAGACATCTGTTTTGTCGACGGATGGACAGGTAAAGGTGCAATACTTGACACACTGAAAAGGGAACTTTCTGCGTATCCCGGGGTCTCGTCAGAACTTGCTGTTCTTGCAGATCCTGCTAACATAACAGAGCTTTCAGGAACAAAATCAGATTTTCTGATCCCGAGCTCATGCCTTAACTCCACAGTGTCAGGACTTATGAGCCGTACCTTTCTCCGGTCAGATATAATAGGCGAAAACGACTTTCACGGAGCTGCATACTACGGGGAACTCGAAAAGGAAGATCTTTCAGCTGAGTTTATCGATACTGTAATGAATGCGATAGATTTCAGTCAGAACTATGAAAATACGAGTTCTGGAAACTGTAAAGTTACCGGACTTGACGAAGTTAAGAAGATTCAGAAAGACTTCTCCGTAGATGATATAAATCTTGTGAAGCCTGGAATCGGTGAAACGACCAGAGTGCTTCTGAGACGTGTGCCATGGAAAATACTTGTAAGTGATCCTGAGGACAAGGATTATCTTGCACATATATTCAGACTTGCTGAAGAAAAGAATGTAGAAGTAATAAAGTATCCTATGGTACGATACCGCGCATGCGGGATTATAAAAAAACTGGCAGATACCTGAGGGGTTAAAAGGGGTGATACCAAATAATACTGTTTGCATCAGATCTTGACAACACGCTTATCCATTCATATAAAAGAGCAGAAGAAACCGATGTCTGTGTTGAGTATAAGGAGGAAAAGGCTCTTTCCTATATGACGCCGCATGCACTTGAGCTTCTTAAGAGCATAAGAAAACGCGACGGTATCATTTTTTCTCCGCTTACCACCCGTTCTACGGAACAGTACGAACGTATAAGTTTCTTCGAGGACGGTCCGCCGTCAGTTGCTCTGGCTGCCAACGGCGGTATTCTTTATCTTGACGGGGTAAGAGATGAAGAATGGTTTGAAGAATCAAAACGGATGATAAACGGATGTCAGGAAGAATTTAAAAAGGGAACTGACTTTTTAGCCGCTGATAAAAATGTCTATTTCGAGA
>JBGUVZ010000481.1:0-4210 GCA_045220685.1 Oscillospiraceae bacterium
CTCTGTTGAAGTGGTGTCCTGTTCAGATTCAGTAGTCTGAGCCTGCTGACATCCCGTGAGCAGCAGCGCTGCAGATATTACGGCAGCAAGATAATGTTTGTGTTTCATAGTTGTACTCCTTTTGTTCAATTAATTATTTATCTTTAAGCCTGTCCTTCCCTGCAGTAAACCTGTCAAGACAAGACAGAATACCCGGAAGGATGAAAATAATAAGAATGATCGCACTTGCGGCACCAATAGAAATGGTCTGGCAGATCTGTTCAACCGTCGGATCACCGAAGCACTGACCGAGAATGCCTGTAATAGTTACCATGATAAGTCCGGAAGTAAGAATCGTGTGCATCGAACCGGAGAACGCCTCTTTAAGAGCCTCGGCTGGTTTGTTTGTCTTTCGGCACTCACGGTAATATGTACTGAACAGGATAGCGTAGTCGATAGTCGAACCCATGAGTATGCACTGTACGATGAGAAGTGCCAGATAGTGAATGCTGTAGCCCTGGATACCGATAACTGATACGGTGATGTAAACACCGCACTGAACAAGAAGAACAAGTATAGCCGGTACCGCAGCATTGCGGAATGTGATAAGTACTACAAGGAAAATAGCAAGAGCAGTAAGAAGAGTAATTGTAAGCAGTTCCCCGTCAAATGTCTTTGACATCTCGTAGTTCATTGCAGATGAGCCAATAAGATGGTAATCATTCTTCAGAACGCTGAACATGCTTGTCACTGTGTTGTAGAATTCCTCTGCTTCAGGTCCTTCTTCCGGAACTGTGACTGAAAGGATAAGCCTTGAATACTTGTCGACCTTGAGCTGCTTTACACCGTCTTTCAGATCGACAGCAGATTCTTTTATATCTTCCTTCATTTCATCATCAATGACCGGCCCGAAAGTCTCATCGTAGATAAGCACATCAGACAGATAGCTCATCAGTTCATTTATCGACATCTTCTTGTCGGAGATATCGTTTATATTGGCATCGTGATAGAGGTAAAGAAGCTTTACTGTGTTTTCATCCATATCTTCACTCATGCCGCCGAAAAGTTCGGCCATGCCAGCACTGTCATATTTCTTGCTGAAATATACCGCATCGATGATCTTCGAAAGATCATTCAGCTGCTTTTTATTTTCATCAGTAAACTTATCAGCAAAATCTTCATTGCCGAGAACATCGCTGATCAGGAAATCAATGAATTCCTTTGCGCTGATCTTCCATTCGGAAGTATCACCGTGCTTGTATGTGTAAAGAAGCATCAGCTTGTCTGCGTTTTCCTTTTCCATTGTAACAAGCTTTGAAAGCTTTTCTGCATCCAGCTCTTCCTTTGCTGTCGCACTGTCCATTATTGATTTGAGAGTATCGATATTTTCAAGCATCTCCGGATCAGCAGATTTAGCAAGATCTGTCTTGTTAGCACATAAAAACTCTACCAGAGTCTTAAGTGTCATTTTCCATTCAGCAGTCTGAGATTCCTTCAGAACGTAAAGCTGCTTCATCGAACCTTCTTCCATAGTGAGAAGAGCTGCAGCGTCCTTGTATGTTAGTCCCGTGATATTATAGGTGTAACCCATGACTTTTTCAAGGAATGCGAGATTCTTAGCCGCATCTGCATCTATACTTCCTGCAAATGTCGGATTGGTCACAACACTTGAATTCATGTACTTTACAAAATCGTAGAGTGACATTCTTCTGTCGTCATTTCCGTAGCAGAGAATAAAGATCGTCCTTACCTGATCGTATTCCATTCCGAAAGTCTGGGCAAGTTCGTTCATATCAAGAACTGCTCCGGAAGCTGCTGTTGTGCAGAGCTGCTGCATTGTGTAGAGTCCTGCTTTTGTCTGATCGTCAAAATACGGCGCGTAGTCAGGTGCAGGAAGAATGCTTCCCACGAGGAAATCAACAAAATCCTTAAGAGGCATTGCAGTTACTTCCATACCTGCCTGCGCTGAATATCCCATAAACAGCTGGCTTATAAATCCGCTGTCCATACCAAGAACTGCACCGAGCTGTTCTGCCGGTAACGGTGTGCCCGATGAAGCAAGATCAATGATCTGTCCCATCTGAGCAGTCTGTTCAGCCACTGCAGGATCAAAACTCTGACTGTAAGCAGGATCATTCATCATGCCCTGAAGAACGCTGTAGAACTGCTTCATGGACATTTTTTTAGTGTCCAGATCAATATCTCTGGTGTCGAATTTAAAGATCTGTCTTATCGCAGACTCTTCCATGCCGAGCATCTGAGCAAGACCGGCTGCGTCATGTTCTGCTGTGATGGTGTTTTTATCTGTGTACGCTGAAAGCTTTTCTATCTGTGAAAGTGAATCGCCTGTAAAATATGCCGCATAATCAGGATTCTTTGCAACATCATCCTTTAGGAAGTTTACAAGTTCCTTTATGGTCATTGTTTTAGGCTCATGGTTCTTGTCTTTTCCGTAGTAGTAAACGAAGAGCCCTTTGGCATCTTTTTCTTCGATGCCCATCTTTTCAGCAATCTCCTTCGGTGAGCATGCTGTGTTAAGTGAGGCTTCGTCCGTAAAACCGTCGAGAGTCTTTATCTGTTTCAGAGTTTCCTCGTCGAACATATCTTTGTAGTCAGGATCGTTTGCAAGATCTTCAAGAACGAAGTGCGTAAATTCACTGATCGTCATTGTGTCAGTAGCTGCTCCGCCCTTCTGGATGAAATAATAGAGGATCAGCTGTTTCGCATCTTCCGTTTCCATTTCAAAGAAATCTGCAACTTCTTCTGCATTCATCGGCTTTTTCAGTGTCTTTACACTGGAAAGTCTTTCGAGAGTAGATGCGTTTTCCTTTATATCTTCGCCCATATATTTGCGGAAGTTCTTGTTGTCAATAACATCTTCCGTAATGAAACGCATAAATTCCGCAGCGGTCATATCAGCGGTCTCATAACCGAAATATTTGTAGTAAAGCATTCTGAACATGCTTTCATCGGCATCAACATCAGTTTTCTTTCCGTTGCCAAGACTTTCGGAAAGATCGTCAATTGCTTTTACCATATCAGCCGGATTATGCTTCTCGCCTATCGTATTTGCGTAGTTTACAGCACTTTTAACATCTTCGCGTTCTTCCAGCTTTTCAGCCAGACGTGTAACGGTTTCTTCATCTTCATTATCGTACAGCATAACTACCGTGCTTCTTGTCGGGAAGAGATCTGCTATGATATCAGGAGATGACATTGAAAAGCAGATAACTGTCTGTTTATGAAGAACATACGCGCCTGCAAACAGACCAATAAAGCAGAGTGTGAGCGGTATTCTTCCCTTGTATCCGAATGAAGCAAGCTTACCTGTAGGAATGTTCGGTACAGGCTTGGCAGTCGCTTCTATAGCTTTTGAAAAAGTAAGAATAAGTCCCGGAAGCATAAGGAATACGCATACAACGCTTAGGAATACGCCCTTTGCGAGTACAACGCCCATGTCAAAGCCAATCTTGAAGCTCATGAATACAAGAGCGAGAAGTCCTACGACTGTTGTCAGCGAACTGCTTGATATGGATGAAAAGGCACCGGCAACCGCAGCTTTCATAGCTGCTTTTCTGTCATCTGTATTTTCAAGTTCCTGACGATAACGGTTTATAAGAATAATGGAATAGTCCATTGAAAGAACAAGCTGAAGAATAGCCGTTACTGAAAAAGTATTTTCGGAAATGGTACCGAGAATCAGATTCGAACCGAGGTTTATTACTACTGCTGATGCAATGGTAAATAAGAAAAGCAAAGGCTCAAACCAGGATCCGCTCATTATAATAAGTATGATCATAAGCAGACAGACTGCAAAGATCATTACCCATAATGGAAGCCCCGGAGAGTTGCCGCTGTCGTCCATATAAGTCATTTCGTTAAAGGAGTAGTCACGGTCAAGGGTATCGAAAATAGCCTGTTCCTCGGGTGAACCGTAATCATATTCCATGTGAAGAACGTACTTTGTGTACTTGTCTCTGTTGTAATCTTCACTGTCATCGTCGTAATCCACGTCAGTAACGTTCGGGATCTTTTCAAGAATATCTTTCAGAATAAGCTTCTGACCTTCGTCGAGATCCGTGTACATCACTCGTATTGTGTTGTCTGTCTCAGCGTCCGGAAAAGCTTCATCCATTTTATCCATACCGATCTTCATGGATGAATTGTCCGGAAGATACTTTGTCATGTCGGTGTTAACATTAACTTTCGGTATAAGTATACCGCTTATTAT
>JBGUVZ010000482.1:0-9362 GCA_045220685.1 Oscillospiraceae bacterium
GTCGGAATCATCTTCGACCAGCAGGATGTGAGCCATAAATACCCCCGTTAATGTTTTTCTTTTTAACCGTAATATGCAGATCCGCAAACACAGTCTGCGGATCTGCAATGTATTAATTATTAATATTGTTATCCGAGTATGCCCTTCCACTTTGTTATGAGTTCAGAGCATTTTTCGAGTTCAGATGATGAAACAGCTTCCTTGAGTTCACCGAATACAGTTTCGTTCTCCCCTGAAAGTTTGAACTTGCTTAAGTTTTCAACTACTTCTTCCATGGTGAGTGAATCGAAGTCTTCTATCGCTTCGGCGAGCTTGTCAAGCAGTTCGTTTATCTGACCGCTGTCAGCTTCCTTTTCCTCGTCCTCGTCAGGAACGTCAGGGAAGAGATACTTGAGTGATTTTCTGTATCCGCGGTATTCCTCGAGCATAGCTGCGGTCTGTTCGCGGATAAGATCGATGTTTCCTTCGTTACCGGCCTTCTCCATTTCAGCTGCTACAGCGGAAACGTGTTCTGCACCGATTTGCTTTGAAGTGCTCTTGAGAGCGTGAACTTCGATGGTGTAGTTCTTCCAGTCTTCGTTGTTGTAATGGTTCTCTATCGAACGTGCTTTCTGTTCTATCGAGCAGAAATACTGTTTCAGTACAGTGAGGAAGAGTTTTTCGGTTCCGAGAAGTGAAAGTGCGAGTTTTACGTTAAGTCCTTCTATTTCAAGCGGACCGCTTCGCTGACCCGGAGCTGCAGGTTTCGGTGCCGCCGGCTTTGGAGCCGGTGCAGGAGCTGGTGCCGGTGCAGCAGGCTTTGGAACTGGTGCCGGCTGTGGCGCTGGAGCAGGAGCCGGTGCAGCAGGCTGGGAAACCGGAGCAGGCTGTGGTGCAGGAGCAGGTACGGATGCTGCTGGCTGAGAAACCGGTGTCGGTTGTGGCGCAGGAGCGGGAGCTGGTGCAGGTGTTGCTGGCTGGAAAACTGGTGCCGGCTGAGGTGAAGGAGCAGGTGCCGGTTCTGATGCGACAGGCTGAGGGTCAGCCTCCGGAGCAGGTGCTTCTGAATACTGAACATCTGAACTGTCAGAGTAGGAAGTGCTTTCATCAGGCTGTTCCTCAGGGAATGCAGTTGATTCAAGCTCAACTTCCTTGTAGAACGGACCATTTACCGACATCTCATCTTCAGGGTTTTCCTTCTGAGCATTTTCAGCAAGCACTATCTTTTCGTGCGGCAGCCATTTCTTCAGTTTTGAAACAATGTCCTTTATTTCGATAGGCTTTGCAACAAAGTCGTTAAGACCTTCGTTAAGGAACATTTCCTTGGCGTTTGCGACAGCGTTGGCCGTAAGGGCGATGATCGGAGTATCCTCGTAATCCGGGAAGGTGGTTCTGATCATGTGTGTTGCTTCGACACCGTCGATTTCCGGCATCATGTGATCCATGAAGATAAGATCGAACTTTGTCTTCTTGATCTTGTCGATAGCATCCTTTGCGCCTGTTGCTGTGTCTATCTGCATATTCAGAGGTTCGAGAAGACCCTGTGCAACCGTGAGGTTGATGGTGTTGTCGTCTACGATGAGAATATGAGCATCCGGTGCTGTGAACGGGAAGTCGTCATCCATGAAGTCGGCAAACGCTGCATAGTCTTCACCGATACCTAGTATAGAGTAGAGTGAAAGGACGTAAATAGGTTTTCTTATAGTCCGAATGTTTACAACGTTGAAACGCTTGAGACTCTTTCTGTTTTCAATTACAACGCACTGAAGCTTAGGATTGTTTGTAACGAAAGCCTGCATTTCCTTGGTAAACAGGTTTTCCTCGACGAACAGGAAATCGAAGTCAAGTGAATCCATGTAGTTCTCTTTTTCAAGAACAGCATAGGAAACGTTAAGACGAGAAAGATCCTTTACTAGCTGCATACAGATGTACATATTCTGTGAGATAACAGCAGCTGAGATCACCTTGTCCGCTTTCGGAACTGACGGTTCCTTGCTTACTATTTTCTGAGGAATGAAAATAGCGAAAGTACTTCCTACGTTGTACTCACTTTCAACGTCGATAAATCCGCCCATGAGAGTGAGAAGCTGCTGGGTGATAGCAAGTCCGAGACCGGTACCTTCGATGTTTCGGTTACGCTTGCTGTCTACCTGCTGGAATGATTCGAAGATTTTGTCCAGGTTTTCTTCCTTGATACCCATACCGGTATCCATTACAAGTGCCTTGAGCGTACCTTCGTTTTCATTCTTTTTCTTGAATTTGAGACGCAGTTGTACCTGGCCCTGTTTTGTGAACTTTACGGCGTTTGTCAGCAGGTTTATGAGGATCTGCTGTATTCTTACGTTGTCGCCGTAGAGCTTGTGCGGGATCTCAGGCGGAGCGTCAACGGTAAATTCGATGTTCTTGTCGCCTATACGGCTGTTTACCATACTTGCAATGTCGTTTATCATGGAAAGCGGTTCGTAGGAGACTTCGATGATCTCCATCTTTCCGGATTCTATCTTTGAAAAGTCGAGAATGTCATTGATAATGGTAAGCAGGTTTTTGCCTGAGGCTCTTATCTGATGGATAAAGTCACGGGCAGTAGGGGACATTTCCTCACGGAGAGCCATTTCAGCCATACCGAGAACGGCGTTCATAGGTGTTCTGATCTCATGGCTCATGTTTGCAAGGAAGTCCGATTTCAGTTTTGCACTTTTTTCAACTTCGGCGCTGTTTGTCAGCATGTTGTAGTTGTTGTTTGCAATACTTGAAAGGATACCTGCGAGTGTGTTGAGTGAGATTGCAGCCTTGTCGATCTCTTCCTGCGGAAGGACTCTTACCTTTTTGACTGAGTGAACATAGTCTTCCGGGTCAATGCCAAGTTCCTTTGCCTTTTCCTCAAAAGCAGCAAGATCAGGAGGTGATGAAAGTACCTGACCTCCGACCATGCTTCCGACCATCTGGCCGTTTGCCATGATCGGCGCTGCAAATTCTATAAGACCGGCGTGACAGAAGTAAGTGCACACGCCCTTGTTTTCTATTGCCATTTCGGCACCGCGCTTGTCGCAGTCCTCGCATCTTCTGCCGCCTTCAGGTGAAACACGCGTCAGTCCCGAGCAGAAGTCACAAAAGTTTGAACCACCTGTTACGGCTACCCCGTATGCATCTGAGATGATACATGCCATACCGGTCATTGATGCAAATGAATCCTGTATTTTCTGAAGTACATCTATGTCGATGATATCGGTGAGATATACATTATCCACATCCATTATAAAAAAATCCCCTTTCCCTTTGGTTATCTGATCAGGCTGTAAATGCTTGAAAACAGTTTTTCCATGTTTATCGGTTTAAGTACATATCCCTGTGGTTTTAAAGACATTACTTCCTGTATTTTCTTGCGGTCTGAAACCCCTGTCAGGAAAACTATCGGCGTGGATGCCGCATTAGGTATTTTCCTGAGCCGCTGAAATACCTGAGGACCGTTTTCTCCCGGCATTTCGTAATCCAGAAGTATAAGGTCAACGGTCTTGGTCTCGAAATATTTGTCTATAAGATCTGCGTTGAGCATTGTGGTTATGTTGAAAAATTCACTGCAGGCGCTCTTGATAAGACGCAGAATGTTCTTGTCATCGTCGATAACAAGAATGTTTGCCTTTGAGTTCTTGACGTTAGGCTCGTCGATTATCTTTTCCGGCGGGATCTGCGGGGCTGCTTTTTTAGTTTCTGTTTCTGCCGCTGGTGCCGGAGCAGGTTTCTGCTCTGCCGCCGGTTTCTGCTCGGCTGCAGGTTGTGCTGCCGGTGCAGGCTGTACGGGTTTCGGAGTCGATATTACCGAAATAGGCCTTGGCCCTGATGAAGCAGGAGCAGCTTGCCTTGCCTGGACTGGGGCGCCCGCTTTTTTTGCCTTGACTGTTTTTACTATTTCGGTTATCATGACGTCTGAAGCCGTGCTCTGCGGTAATATGAGATCCGGCTTCTGCGGAAGTCTTTCGAGCATTTTGCAGACATTCTCATCTGCTACAGCGACTATCGGAACATTTCCGAAGTCGTGGCTGCTTTTTAAAGCGCGCATCTGCGTTACCAGCGGACCGCACTGTGCCCCCTCATTGAAATATACATAAGCTTCAGGCTTGAAAAGCTTGAAGTGGTTAGCTATATCATCAAGGCAGTCCGATGTACTCAGGCAGTCAAATACCTGTGATGTCTGCTTGAAAAAATCACTTATGACACTGTTATGCTTGGAATTTAACAGTATTCTGAATTTCATGGTTAATCCCTCTTTCCCCAGGTCTGCGCCGTGAACCCCTGACGCAGTATCCGTCTTTCTGTAAATTAAATTATATCACAAAGTTGAACAAAAATCAACGGTATTAGAATGAGAAAATTGTCGTCTTGTATTAGTGAAAACAATGATTAAACCTGCAATCCGGCTGCGCCGGATTGCAGGAGGGGGGCGGGGCTTCGCCCCGGACCCCCACGCTGACATATATGTATTCATGAAACGCAAAGCACGTCTCCTTTCAGTGAAGGAGGCGTGCTTTTGAAGGAAACACACTTTTCAGCGTGTATTTATCATTTTTCTTCTTTAAGTGTTGAACAGCTTATTCCAAGCATGAACCAGATGAATGGTGTTACTGTTGCTGTGCTGTTGGTGATGACTGCGGTTGCTGTGTAGAGTACAGCGATAACTGCTGTCGCTCTGAATACCCAGCTTTTGTTCTTTACAGCTGAGACAACACCGTTGGCTGCGGAGCAGAAGAACGCTGCTGCAAGTGAAACAGCGGCCGGAATGCCGAAGGTAGCAGCATAGTAGAGATATTCGTTGTACGGGCGGTCAACTGAGAGAGGAACGTCGTTGATCGAGCCTTTTCTCTGCAGGAAAATGAAAGCGTCAGGACCGATGCCTGTTATCGGGAACTGCTTTATTATCTCATATGCTTTTCCCCAGAGGTAAGGATAAACTTCGCCTAAACTGTGAATGTTTATGGCTCCTTCAATACTTGTGGAATACTGTCCGAAAGCAGCTATTCTTGTACATCCGTCCTGCCAGATGACCTCACCGTCATAAACTGCGAAACCTTTTATTATGATCAGTGCAGCAGCTGCTGCAAGTCCTGTGAACATGAGGAGAAGAGTTGAGCTTTCCTTGTTTCCAGATTTTCTGTTTCTGAAGTGATCGGCAAGAACAGCAGCTACGATCACGATGATGCTTATGTATCCGAGAAGCGTCTGTGTTTTGGTGAGGCAAAATGCTGAACCGAGGATGGCCGCTTTGTGGATTAATGAGAAGATTTTCGACTTGTCATTTGATGCCGAGAAAACTGATACTGCAAGTCCGCAGGTCATGAAAGTAGCGAGATATGCCGGGCTTCCGGATGTGCCGCTTGGAAGCATTATCGGCTGCATGATATACGGTACCTTGTAGTAGAATGAAGGGAAAGAAGATATGAACTGAAGTCCTGACCATATACTCTGCAGAACAGTGATGACTGAGAATACACGGAAAATGTTTCTAACCGTAGTTTCCTTGTTTATTGTCATGCTTCCGAGAAATATGAACAGGTAGCTTAAGTATACCATAAGCCCTTCGTATCTGCCGTATCTGAAACCAAGAAATGCGTTATAATCCTGTACTGTTGACATAGCGTTTACGTATGAGATGTACATACATACCGCAAGTACAAGTGCGATGACAGAGGCAACTATCTGTTTTTTGCTCAGTGTCTGCTTTATGAATGCGATTATGAAAATGCTTATCGCAAGAATACCGGTGATACCGAGAGAAACTGAAGGTACGATCTTCCAGTCGTATGTTGCAACGGTGATCCTG
Source organism: Oscillospiraceae bacterium (assembly GCA_045220685.1). GTDB lineage: Bacteria > Bacillota > Clostridia > Oscillospirales > Ruminococcaceae > HUN007. Next base: position 5,795 of record JBGUVZ010000482.1, read on the forward strand.
CCTTTTGACATGAGTTCTGCCACAGCTGACAGAACAAAGATAAGAGAGAATCCGATGGTGAACATTACGGATGCCAGTTTGTTGAACTGATCATTTGTCATGTTCAGGATGAAGTTCGACTTTTCAGTGGTCCCGAATATGGTTTTATGTGTTTTAGCCATATGAATTAATTCCTTTCACAAAATCTGCCTTTATAAAGAGTTACCCTACTCAGAGGGTGAGTAGGGTAACGAAGGATCTTATTTTGCGTATTCGATTGCTCTGCTTTCGCGGATGAGGTTGACCTTGATCTGACCCGGATATTCCATTTCGTCTTCAATACGCTTAACGATGTCTCTTGCAACAAGAACCATCTTTTCATCGTTGATGACTTCCGGAAGAACCATGATTCTGACTTCACGGCCTGCCTGTACTGCGAAGCACTTTTCAACTCCGTCGTAGGATGAACAGATCTCTTCGAGCTTTTCAAGTCTCTTGATGTAGCTTTCATAGTTTTCGCATCTTGCGCCAGGTCTTGCAGCTGAGATAGCATCTGCAGCCTGTACGATACAGGCGATGACTGTCTGCGGTTCAACGTCGTTGTGGTGAGCTTCAACAGCGTGGATGACTTCATTGCTTTCCTTGTACTTCTTACATACATCCACACCGATCTGTACGTGTGAGCCTTCGATCTCGGAGGTGAGTGCCTTACCGATATCGTGGAGAAGACCAGCACGTCTTGCGAGGTTTGCGTCAACGCCAAGTTCTGAGGCAAGTATGCCTGCGAGCTGTGCGACTTCGATTGAATGATTGAGAACGTTCTGACGATAGCTTGTACGGAACTTGAGTCGTCCGATAAGCTTTACAAGGTCGTGGTTGATGTTGTGAACGTTTGTTTCGAGAAGAGCACGTTCACCTTCCTGCTTGATCTTGTGTTCAACTTCTCTTTTTGCCTTTTCTACCATCTCTTCGATTCTTGTAGGATGGATTCGGCCGTCTGAGATAAGTTTTTCAAGAGCTATTCTTGCAATTTCACGTCTTACCTGGTCGAAACATGAAAGTGTGATAGCTTCCGGAGTATCGTCGATTATAAGGTCAACACCTGTAAGAGTTTCAAGTGTTCTTATGTTACGTCCCTCACGGCCGATTATGCGGCCCTTCATCTCGTCGTTAGGAAGTGCTACAACTGAGATGGATGATTCTGAAACCTGATCTGCCGCACACTTGGCAATTGCAAGTGATATAAGGCTTCTTGCCTTTTCATCGCAGCAGTCCTTTATCTGCTGTTCGTAAGCAGATACCTTAAGTGCTTTTTCATGAACAAGTTCTGTTTCAAGCTGTGAAATAATATAGTCCTTAGCCTGCTCGCGGGTGAATTCTGATATCTTTTCAAGAATGTCCATCTGGCTCTTCTTGATTGATTCAGCTTCATTAAGCTTTTCTTCAGCTGATTTGATCTTGCTCTGGAGAAGTTCCTCCTTGCGTTCAAGGTTGTCGTTCTTCTTGTCGAGGTTTTCTTCCTTCTGCTGGATCCTGCGTTCCTGACGTGAGATCTCGCTTCTGCGTTCCTTGATTTCCTTTTCAGTTTCGCTTTTGAGTTTGTAGATCTCGTCCTTTGCTTCTACGAGAGCTGCTCTTTTGCAGTTTTCGCTTTCTGCTTTTGCACTTTCGATCATTCTGGAAGCTTCACGTCTGATCTTGTCTGCTTCCTGTTCAGCTGAGCCTATAGCCGCTTCTGCCTGCTGCTGTCTGTAGAGGATACCTTTCTGGAAACTCTGCTTTCCGTAAAAATAAGCTCCGGCTGCAGCACCGGCCGCACAAGCAATAATAGCAATAATAATAACTATTCCTATGCTCATGGGAAAATTATTTCCTCCTTTCACCGGTAAATATTAAATTGTTTTCGTAAAACGCTTACCTGTAAAAGTCAAAAATATTCAGTTTTAAACCGTACCGTGTACGAAGAAAGATTCTGACTTACACCTTTGCTGTCTTCTTCAGCCCATACTTATGTCAGATCTTCTTTAAAAATTTTCAAAAAATGTAGATATATAAAATTATATAAATTAAAATAAGAAAAATATATAAAGTTGTGTATTATATATAAATTTTAAGAAATTTATGCGTATCTGTAAGATTAAAATAATATATTTTGACCACGGACAGCGTTTAATTAAATCGCTTTTTTAAGCGAAAGTAATTGTTGATGCATTGGCTAATAGTAAATGAAAAATATAATTTTTGATTTACTAAAATAAATAAATGCAATACTTCTATTGTACTTCTTTTTGATGAAGATGTCAATAGATTTTTCATATATCGTAAGCCTTCACTAATAACTCCGGAGGGCAGAACAGAGGGGAAATGCGTGACATGATATTAAAAAAACTATTGACATTTATTTTTTTTCGGTTATAATTAGAATATACGTAAAATCGAATACGTTAAAATGATGACGAGGAAAGCCTTGCAAGGCGTTTTGATCTTTTACAGAGAGTTTTCCGTAAGCTGAGAGCGAAAACATGATCTGTCTGCACGGACACCGTCCTCCGAGTGCGTTTAATACACGCCGGATGTTCACCGTTACAGGAACACACACGAGATACAGATCATCTGTACCTGATAAGAACGTGTTATCAGGCAAGGTCTGTGAAAAAGGGTGGAACCGCATTTTAAGTGCCCCTTCAGGATTATTTCTGAAGGGGTTTTATTTTTTAAACTACGAAAGGAACTGATTACAATGTTAAAACTGACATTAAAAGACGGCAGTATCAGAGAAGTTGAAAACGGACAGTCTGCTGCTGACATCATCAAGGGCATCGGCGCCGGACTTTTCAAGGCTGCATGCTGCGTAAAAATCAACGGAGAAGTAAAGGATCTCCGTACTACTATAGACAGCGACTGTGAATTTGAAGTAATGACCTTTGATTCACTCGACGGTAAGAAGACATTCTGGCACACTGCTTCACACATTCTTGCACAGGCTGTAAAGAGGCTTTATCCTGAAGCAAAGCTTGCTATCGGACCTGCTATCGACACAGGTTTCTACTATGACTTCGACGTTGAAAAGCCGTTCTCAGCTGATGAACTCCTTAAGATCGAAGCTGAAATGAAGAAAATTGTCAAGGAAGGTATAGCACTTGAACAGTTTGAAATGGCGCCTGCAGATGCTATCGCTTACCTTAAGGAACAGGGGGAACCTTACAAGGTTGAACTCTGTGAGGAACACGCTGACAAGGGCGAACCGATCTCATTCTACAAGCAGGGCGATTTCACAGATCTCTGTGCAGGTCCTCACCTCATGACAACAGCTCCGGTAAAGGCATTCAAGCTTCTTTCATGCACAGGTGCTTACTGGAGAGGAAACGAAAAGAACAAGATGCTCACAAGAGTATATGCTGTTGCATTCCCTAAGGCATCTGAACTTGAAGAACACCTCAAGAAGCTTGAGGAAGCTAAGCTCCGTGACCACAACAAGCTCGGCCGTGAACTCGAATATTTCACAACAGTTGACTACGTAGGTCAGGGACTTCCTATCCTTCTTCCAAAGGGTACAAGAGTTATCCAGCTTCTCCAGAGATGGATCGAA
>JBGUVZ010000483.1:0-2738 GCA_045220685.1 Oscillospiraceae bacterium
CTGCCCTTCACAGTAGTATTTTGCCTTCTCTGTTTTCTTGCCGAAGAGCATTTTATTACGTTTGATGATCTGCTCATTAAGGTTTTCGAGTGATATCTGAAGCTTTTCGTTACTTTTTTTCAGACTGGTATTTTCACTTTTAAGCTTATTGTTTTCCGCTTCAAGAGATGCAACATACGCAGCTAATTCTTCAAGTCGTTTTTCCATATCCGTTTTGTTTTCCAATGTTAGCACCTCCGTGTTTTGTGTATATTTTTATTATACACTATCCTGAGATGCTTTTTCAATGAAAAAGCCGGAAAATACGCGATTTGAAGCATAGAAATATCTTCAACATTCTTCTACGAAAAATTCGATCTTTATGTTGAAAACTTATCAGTACAGATCATATCTGCATTCAGCCTTTTTAATTGCTTTCGGCTGTTCAATGGCCAGTCCCTGCATCAGCCACATAAACTGATCTTTGGTAAGCAATTTTGCTTCTTCTGCATTTCGTGGCCATTTGAATCTGCTTTCTTTACAGTTCAATGCTTTGGAGAGCAGTAGAAATCCGTCTCCTTCCCAGCAAAGTCCTTTCAGTTTTCTCGCGTTTCTTCCGCAGAAGAGAAACAGGCTTTCTGAATACGGATCCAGATCGTACATACTCTGAATAATCTGAATCAGTCCGTTCTGACCTTTTCTCATGTCCGTATATCCACAAATCACATAGATGTTCGGAATCGTCGTTTCCCTCAGCATGATACCAGTCCTTTGATCACGGATTCAATTGCCTCACATGTCATCGGCAGTTCAATTTCAATATCATTTTTTCTGACAATGATTTTATCCGAAGCTGTTGCAGGCTTCATCAGTGGGGACTCATCCTGAAGATTGATCTGGACTATCTCTGCAGTTGATTCACGTTCTGCCTGATTTATCATACTGAGCCTGAGTTTATGCTGCCAGTAAAAGAAAGATTTCAGGCTGACATTGTTTTCACGGCACCAGGCGGTTTTGCTTATTCCGCTTGCGTTGCAGTTCATGACAATCTCAGCCCACTTCTTAGACTTGATCTCCTTCGTGTAATTCGCTATCTTAGACTCCATTTTTTTATCCTCCATGTTTTGATCTGAAATGACTAATTAGTCGTTTTAGATATTTTAGCATGATTGAGGTTACTTTTGAAGTCGGGGGTTTATGTATCGCTTACTGTATATCTGCTTTTTTAGATTATGAATATTGCTACCTTTCTCCGTCTCCACGAAATGGTACGCCTTCGGCGTGCTATCCTAAGCACTCGCTATTTACAATTTTTTCTATTTTAATGTAAATTCTTAGGAGAAAAAATACCTGTTAGGGCGAAATGACTACCTGTTAGGGCGAAACTATTTACTTTAGATATCCAATATGGTACAATCAAGTTACTGCAGTAAAAAATTAACATTGTATAGTAACTCCGGATATGCTATACTAAAAAGGAGGAGAAGAATGAGCGAAGTCTATGACGGAGCCTTCCGATCTGTTATTAACGAATGCTGCAAATTCGTACTGCCATTTATCAATGAAGCTTTCGGTGAAAACTACTCCGGCAACGAACAGATAGTCTTTTTCCCTAACGAGCATTTCATTATTCAGAAAGAAGATGCTGATAAAAGAAGAATCACTGATACCAATTTTACTGTTATCGGTGAGGAGAAAAAGAACTATCATCTAGAATGCGAAAGCAGTCCCTATTCGGATAATATGCTCTTACGCATTTTCGAGTATGATACGCAGATTGCACTTGATAACAGCAAAGTAACCGAGGATGAAATAACGGTATCCTTACCACACACAGCAATTCTTTATCTCAGAAGCAGCAGAAAAACGCCAAAGAAACTGAAGATTAGTATCGAGGTTCCAGACGGAAAGCACATCAGTTACTACGTTCCGGTCGTTAAGATGAAAAGCTACACGATCGAGCAGATTTTTGAAAAGAAGCTGTACATGCTTATTCCGTTCTATATCTTCAATTTTGAAAAGGAACTTCCTGCGTGTGACAAAAACGAAGAAAAGCTTAAGATCCTTGAAAGTAAGTTTCAGAAGATATCTGACCGACTTATTGAGCTCAGAGACAGCGGCGAGATCACTCAGTTGGAATACAGCACTATTGCTTGTCTTTCAAAGGACGTAATAAACCAGATCGCAAAGAAATATAAATCAGTCAGCAAAGGAGTTGGTGATATTATGCGCGGACCTATGATTATTACTGAAGCAAGAAAAATCTATGATGAAGGCAGCCAAACAGCTCAATATGAAATCGCTAAAAATATGCTTTTAAAAGGTCTTTCAGACGACATTATTATTGAATGTTCACACATCACTTCTGACAAACTTGAAAAACTCAAAGCGGAAATGGCTAAAAGCTAAACATAACTGAATACGAAACTGACCTCAGTAAAGATTGAATTTCTCTCTTGACTGAGGCCTTTTTAGTTATGTGTTCAACGACAAGTGTCCCGCTCACGAAAAGGTAAAAATGGCTGCATGTTAAAACATCCAGCCATTTTTTCTATTGAAATTTGGCCGATAAATCGTCCAAATCATTTGGTGATTCGTCGTTTGTAGTGGGTAAGACCTGTCTTCAGGAACGCATTTATTCCACGATCCACTTGACAATGAGCCTCTGTCAACATGATATTCTGTCCGCCGAGGCAGGCGCCGCCTAAAGGCTGTGCTGCCTGGCAAACAGCCTATCACACTGCCTTCTCATTATCAAG